>NZ_JAUPWM010000041.1:0-61825 GCF_032436795.1 Streptomyces sp. P9(2023) | reverse complement strand
CGAGCTACGGGCCCCTGCCCAGGGCGACGTCCGCGTCGACGCCGAGCCCGGCGGCCCCGTCGAGCGGCCCGGCGTCCTTGCCGAGCTACGGGCCCCTGCCCAGGGCGACGTCCGCGTCGACGCCGAGCCCGGCGCCCCCGTCGAGCGGCCCGGCGTCCTTGCCGAGCGGCGCGTCGACGTGCATGTCGCGGAAGCCGGCGAGCGCGGGCCGCTGCTGCTGTGCCTGCACGGCATCGGGTCGTCCTCGGCCGCCTTCGCTCCGCAACTCGCCGAACTCTCCTCGTACGTACGGGTCGTAGCCTGGGACGCCCCCGGCTACGCCGCCTCCCCCGACCCCGAAGTCCCGCTCACCCTCGACGACTTCGCGGACGCGGCCGCCGCGGTCATCCGTGCGCGCGCCACGCGTGCACACCTCCTCGGCGTCTCCTGGGGCGGGGTGATCGCCCTGCGGCTCGCCACCCGCCATCCCGAGCTCGTCGACTCCCTCGTCGTCGCCGACTCCAGCCCTGGCTCGGGCACGGACGCGACGAAGGCGGCGGGCATGCGGGCCCGCGTCGGCGAGCTGGCCGAACTCGGCCCGCGCGCCTTCGCCGAGGCCCGCGGACCGCGCCTGGTGTCACCCGGCGCCCCGGACAGCCTCGTCCGGCGGGTCGTCGACACCATGGCCGACTCGGTCAGGCTGCCTGGCTACGCGTACGCCGCCGAGTCCATGGCCTCGGCCGACCTCCGCGCCGAACTGCCCTCGATCGCCGCGCCCTCGCTCGTTCTCTGCGGCGACCAGGACCGGGTCACCGGCATCGAGGCGAGCCAGGACATCGCCGGGGCCCTCCACAAGACCGCCTTCGTGATCGTCAAGGACGCCGGCCACCTGGCCAACCAGGAGCAGCCGGACCGCTTCAACGCCTGGATCCTCTCCCACCTCCGTATCACCGCACGCATCCCCGCCGCCATCCCTGCCTCCGCCCCCGAACAGGAGCTGTCACCATGCCTCTGACCACCACCGCGTACGACAACGGCGACGACCTCGCCGCGTACACCGACTCCCTCATCGCCACGAAGGCCTCCCGGGTCGCGGACTTCGACACCCTCTCCTTCCAGGAGAAGGCCGGCCCGCAGTACCGCCGCGGCCAGATCCGCTACGTCGGCTCCGGCGCCACCGGCAACCACGAGGGCGACAGCCGCATCATCCCCTCCGGCGGCTTCACCTTCTCCAACATGCTGCTGCCGCCCGGCGCCGAGGGTCCGGCCCACACCCACCACGACGTCGAGGAGGCCTTCTTCGTCCTGGAGGGCGAGGTCAAGGTCGGGATCCACCGCGGCCCGGACGAGGCCGAGTACCGGACCCTCGGCTACCGCGACATGATCGTCGTCCCGGCCGGAGTCACCCGCTCCCTGAAGAACGAGGGCGACACCGACGCCCTGTTCTGTGTCGTCATCGGCACGCAGAAGCCGCAGGTCCCGTCGTACCCCGCGTACTCGCCGATGCACGGTGTCACCCGTGACTGACCCTCGGGTCGTCGTCGTCACCGGGGCGGGCCGTGGCCTGGGTCTGGCCATGGCCCGCCGGGCCGGCGCCGACGGCTTCCGGGTCGTCGTCGCCGAGGTGGACGCGGACCGGGGCGAGCACGCCGTCGCCGGGCTGCGCGGGGAGGGCCTCGACGCCCGGTTCGTACGCTGCGACGTCGCCGACCCGGAGTCGGTGGAGGCGCTCGCGGACGCCGTGCGCCCCATGGGCCCGCTGTACGGCCTGGTCAACAACGCGGCGCTCGCCAACGGGGTGGGCGGCAAGGAGTTCCAGGACATCGACGTCGAGGTGTGGGACCGGCTGATGACGGTCAACGCCCGCGGCCCCTGGCTGGTGGCGAAGGCCCTCCACCCGCTCCTCGCCCGGCCCGGACGGATCGTCAACATCGCCTCGGACGCCGCCCTCTACGGCTCCCCGCGCCTGGCGCACTACATCGCCTCCAAGGGCGCGGTGATCGCCCTCACCCGGGCGATGGCCCGGGAACTCGGGGACCGGGGGATCACCGTGAACGCGGTCGCCCCCGGTCTGACCGAAGGCGAGGCGACCGCGACCGTGCCCGCCGAGCGGCACGGGCTCTACCGCGCGCACCGGGCCGTCCCCCGGCCGCAGCAGGCGGACGACCTCACCGGGATCGTCTCCTTCCTGCTCGGCGAGGAGTCCCGCTATCTGACCGGACAGGTGATCGCCGTCAACGGCGGCTTCACCATGAACTGAGCTGGAGACATGTCATGGATCTGGGCCTCGCCGACCGTACCGTCGTGGTCACCGGAGGCAGCTCGGGCGTCGGCCTGGCCACGGTCCGCGCCCTGCTCGACGAGGGCGCCCGCGTCGCCACCTGCGGCCGCGACGCCGACCGCCTCGCCACCGCCGCCGCGTCGCTCGGCGACGCCGGCCGCGACCGGCTGCTGACCGGAGTCTGCGACGTACGGGACGCCGACGCGGTCGGCCGCTTCGTCCGGCGTACCGCCGAGGAGTTCGGCGGCGTCGACGGGCTGGTCAACAACGCCGGACAGTCCCGGATGAAGGGGCTCGACGCGGCGACGGACGAGGACTGGCGCGACGAGCTGGAGCTCAAGTTCGCCGGGGTCCTGCACCCGGTGCGCGCCGCCCGCCCCTACCTCGCCGCATCCGACGCGGCGAGCGTCGTCAACATCAACGCCGTGCTCGCCAAACAGCCCGAGCCCCGGCTGATCACCACCAGCGCCGCCCGCGCGGGCATCCTCAACCTCTCCAAGTCGCTCTCGGCCGAACTCGCCGCCGACGGCATCCGGGTCAACTCCGTCTGCCTGGGCCTCGTCGACACCGGCCAGTGGGCCCGGCGGTACGCCGCCGCTGACCCCGGCACGAGCTACCAGGAATGGCAGGCGGAACTCGCGACCGACCGGGGGATCGCGCTCGGCCGGCTCGGCCGGGCGGACGAGGTCGCGTACGCCGTCGTCGCGCTGCTCTCGCCCCGCGCCTCGTACATCACCGGCACCGCAGTCGACGTCTGCGGCGGCGTCGGCCGCTCCATCCTCTGAGGAGACATCATGCGTCACGACAACGGAGGCGATCTCCTCGTCGCCGTCCTGCGCGAACTCGGCATCGACACCGTCTTCGGCATCGTCAGCGTGCACAACCTGCCGCTGGTGGAGGCCGTCGACCGTGACCTGCGGTTCGTACCCGTACGGCACGAGGCGTCCGCCGTGAACGCGGCGGACGCCTACGGCCGGGCGCGCGGCTCGATCGGCTGCGCCCTGACCTCGACCGGCACCGGCGCGGGCAACGCCGCCGGATCGCTCATCGAGTCGCTCAGCGCGGGCAGCTCGGTGCTGCACGTCACCGGGCAGGTGGAGAGCGAATTCCTCGGCAGCGGGCGGGGGTTCATCCACGAGACCAAGGACCAGCTGGGGATGCTGACCGCCGTCTCGGCGTACGCGGCGACCGTCCCCGACACCGAACGGGCGGGCCGGATCCTGCGCGCGGCGGCCCGCGCCGCGCTGGCCACGCCCGGCGGCCCGGCGAGCGTCGAGTGGCCGATCGACCTCCAGTACGCGGCCCAGAGCGACGATCCGTACGAACTCCCCGCACACGCCCTCCCGTTCCCGATGGACGGTGAACTGCGCGCGGCGGGGAAGCTGTTGGCCTCGGCGCGGCGGCCGGTGATCTGGGCCGGCGGCGGCGCGGTCCGGGCCCGCGCGCAACTGGACCGGCTGCTGGCCGCGACCGCCGCGGCGCTCGTCACCTCCAACTCCGGTCGTGGCGCTGTCCCCGAGGACCACGAACAGGTCATCGGCAACTTCGCCACCACGCCAGCCGTACGGGCCCTGCTGGCGGACGCGGACGTGCTGCTCACCGTCGGCACCCACTTCCGCTCCAACGAGACGGCCGACTACACGCTCCGGCTGCCCGAAGCGCACATCCAGATCGACGCGGACGTCGCCGCCCTCGGCCGGGTCTTCCCCGTCAGCCACCCCCTGCTCGGGGACGCCGCCACCGTCCTCGACGGCCTGCTGCCGCAGGCCCGGCGGGCCGAGGACGGCTGGAGCGCGCGCGTCGCCTCCGTACGCGCCGAGGTGCGTGCCGCACTGCACGACGGCATCGGACCCCAGGCCGCGATCTGCGACGCCCTCCGCGCCGCACTGCCCCGCGAGGCGGTCGTCGCCCGGGACGTCACGATCCCGTCGAGCAGCTGGGGCAACCGGCTGCTGGAGATGTACGACCCGAGGGACAACGTGTTCCCGCGCGGCGGCGGCATCGGACAGGGCCTGGCCATGGGCATCGGCGCGGCGCTCGCCCGCCCCGACGCCCCCACCGTCGTCATCGCCGGCGACGGCGGGCTCGCCGTCCACCTCGGCGAACTGCTCACGCTCGCGCAGGAACGGCCCCGGCTGACCCTGCTCGTCTTCAACGACGGCGGCTACGGCGTCCTGCGCAACATGCAGGACCGGTACGCCGAGCGGCGCTCCGGGGTCGACCTCGTCACCCCCGACTTCGAGGCATTGGCCCGCGCCTGCCGTCTGCCGTACCTGCGCATCGCGGCGGAGGAGCACGCCGAGCCCGTGATCGCGGAGGCCGTGGCCGCCGACGGTCCGGTGCTCGTCGAGGTCGACCTCACGGCGCTCGGTCCCATGAAGAACCCGTTCACTCCGCCCGTGCGGATCCCCGGCCAGTAGGAGGCGGCAGACCATGAGTGAGAAGTCGCTGCGGCTGCTCGTCCACCGCATGACGTGGGAGGCGGACGGCGTCCTCTCCGTCGACCTCGTCCACCCGGACGGAAAGCCGCTGCCGGGCTGGACCCCGGGAGCCCATCTGGACGTCCATGTGGGCGGCCACGTACGGCAGTACAGCCTCTGCGGCGACCCGCGGGAGGTGGGCTCGTACCGTATCGGCGTCCTCAACGAGCCCGCGTCACGCGGCGGTTCACGCCATGTGCACACAGCGCTCCGCCCCGGCCAGCAGGTCACGGTCTCCGAGCCGCGCAACCACTTCACCCTGGAGGACGCCGACGGCTATGTGTTCGTGGCCGGCGGCATCGGCATCACCCCCCTCCTCGCCATGGCCCGCGAGGCGGCCCGCCGCGGCGCACGGTGGCGCCTGGTGTACGGCGGCCGGAACCGCGACTCGATGGCGTTCACCGGGGAACTCGCCGCGCTGGACGGGGACATCACCCTCGTTCCGCAGGACGAACGCGGCCACATCGACCTGGATGCCCCGCTCGCCGAGCTGTCCGAGGCCACGCTGGTCTACGCCTGCGGCCCCGAACCGCTGCTCGCCGCCGTCGCGGAACGCTGCCCCGAGGACCGGCTGCGCCTGGAGCGGTTCGCCGCACCGGTCGTGGAACGCGCAGGTGACGACGGGGCGTTCGAGGTCGAGTGCCGCTCCTCCGGGGTGACCCTGACCGTCGGCGCGGACACCACGATCCTCGACGCCGTGGAGAGCGCGGGGCTGAGCGCGCCGAGCTCGTGCCGGGACGGGATCTGCGGCTCCTGCGAGACCCGTGTGCTCGACGGCACCCCCGACCACCGCGACTTCCTCCTCAGCGAGACGGAGCGGGCCGCCAACGCCTCGATGATGATCTGCGTCTCGCGGTGCGCCTCCGGCCGGCTCGTCCTCGACCTCTGACCCCATCCCTCTCCTCCCCCCCGCAAGCTGCCTGGAGACACCATGACCGACACCTGGCCCTACCTGGAGATCCACCAGAGCCGGACGAGCGAGCCGAGCCCGTACGCGTACCAGCTCGCCGCCACCCTCGAAGCGGTCTTCGCCCACGAGGGCCACCAACTGGCGGACGTCGTACGCGGGTTGAACGCCCGCAAGGTCCACGCCCCCGACGGGCAGCCGTGGACCGAGCAGTCCTTCCGCGCCGAGATCCACCGACTGGGAGCCTGACCATGACGCTGTCGACGACCGCGACCGCGGACCACATCCTCGCCCACGGCCTGCGCAACCAGTGGCACGCCGTCGTCCCCTCGCACTTCGTCGCCCCCGGCGCGATGCGCAAGGTCACCGCCCTCGGCGAGCAGTGGCTCCTCTTCCGCCGCTCCGACGGCACCCTCGCCATGCTCGCGGACCGCTGCCCGCACCGTGGCGCGCCGCTCTCGCTCGGCAAGCACCTGGGTGACCGGGTCGCCTGCTGGTACCACGGCGTCGAGGTGGAGACGGACGGCACGGTGTCGTCCGTGCCGGGGCTGCCGGGGTGCGGCCTGGAGGGCAAGCGGCTGGTCACGTCGCTACCGGTGCGGGAGGTGGCGGGCGCGGTGCTCGCGTACTTCGGCGACGAGGAGCACCCCGAGCCGGTGGAGCTGGCCCTCCCCGAACCGCTCGTCGACCCGGGGACGGACGCCTTCCTCTGCTACGCCGAGTGGAACGTGCCCTGGCGGTACGCGGTGGAGAACCTGCTCGACCCGATGCACGGCGCGTTCCTGCACCACGAGTCGCACACGATGTTCGACGGCGACACCACGGCCAAGTTCCGCATCCGCGAGACCGACCGGGGCTGGTTCTTCGAGAAGACGGACCAGCGCGGCGTCAACTTCGACTGGGTGGAGCTGTGCCGTACCGGTGTGGACTGGGTCGACCTGTCCATCCCTTACCCGCCCTCGGCCGGACCCGGCGGGCCGTTCGGCATCGTCGGGATGGTCTGCCCGGTGGACGCCGAGCGCACCGGAGTCTTCTTCTGGCGCTATCGCGCGGTCGAGGGCTGGCAGCGCGACTCCTGGCGGTTCCTCTACCGCACCCTGATCGAGAAGCGGCACTGGGAGGTCCTCGAACAGGACCGGGTGATGCTGGAGGCCATGCCGGCGGACGCCGACCAGCGGGAGAACCTCTACCAGCACGACCTGGGTGTGGTGCGGCTGCGCCGGCTGTACCGTGCCGAGGCCGAGTCCCAGTCCGGGATCTCGTAGCCGCCGTCACCGCTCGTGCGTCACGGGTGGCACGCGTGGCACGCGATCCGCCGGCGTGGAGGCGAAGAGGTTGAGGCCGAGCGTGCGGGACAGGTGGCGCGCCGCGCGCTGCCCGCGCACGCTGTTGCCCGCCGTGTCGAGCGGAGGGGAGAAGGAGGCCAGGGCGCCCTTCCCCGGCGCCACCGCGACGATCCCGCCGGACACACCGCTCTTGCCGGGCAGCCCGATGTCGTACAGCCAGTCGCCCGACCGCTCGTACAGCCCGGAGGCCGCCATCGCGGCCAGCACCCGGCGGCAGGTGCCGGGCGCCACGACCTGGACGCCGGTGAGCGGGTTCATCCCGCCGTCGGCCAGGGTGGCGCCCATGACCGCGAGATCCCGGGTGGACACCGTCAGGGAGCACTGCCTGGTGTAGACGTCCGTGGTCTCCAGCGGATCGAAGGCCATCCGACCGTAGCTCTCCAGGAGACGGGCGATCCCGCGGTTGCGCTGGTTGGTGGCGGCCTCGGACTCGTAGACCGTGATGTCGAGTTCGAGACACCGTCCGGCGAACGCCGACAGACCGTCCTGGACGAACGTCCACTTGGCCGCCGCGCTGTCCCCGGGGACCAGCCCGGTGGTCACCAGCGCCCCCGCGTTGACCATCGGGTTCATCGGGGCGCCGCCGTTGAGCTCCATCGCCATGACCGAGTCGAACGGCAGCCCCGTGTTGTTCACGCCGACGGCCTTCCAGGCCCCGAGATGGCCGAGGTGCTCGCAGACCAGGGCGAAGACGAAGGCCTTGGAGATCGACTGGATGGAGAAGGACCGGTCCGCGCAGCCGACCGAGTGCACCCGCCCGCCGGCGACGGCCACGCTCAGCGCGAACCAGCCGGGATCCGCCGCCGCGAGCGCCGGAATGTAGTCGGCCACCTGTCCCTCGTCCGAGGGCAGGTAGCGGTCGTACGTCTCGCGCAGCAGCGTGTCCACCGCGTCGGGCTCGGGCAGGAAGCCGGTCGAGATCGCCCCCCGCCCCAGATCGTCGCCGAACTCGGTGTCGCCCCGCTCCAACTCGGGCGGCACGACCTGTCCACTGGGCATGGACGCCACTCTCCCCGTGCGCCCCGCCACCCGCATGCGCGGGCGGACCAAGCAGGTGAAGCGGGGGCGGGAGCGCTCCGTGCCGACGGCGCACCTGATGCCGCGTGGCCGGTGGCGAGCATAGGGTGCGAAGCGACTGGTTTGATGGCAAAGGAGACAAAACATGTCTGAGCTCATCGTGATCGGCTACGACGAGGCGTCCGAGGCGAAGAAGGCCTTCAAGGCGGTGCAGGAGCTCCAGAACAGCCATGTCGTCGAGCTCAGCGGGCTCGCCGTCGTCTCGGTCGACGAGGACGGCGAAACCCACGTCGACACACCCGCCAAGAGCGAGAAGGTGGCCGTCTCGGCCACCGCCGGGGCCCTGTGGGGCATGGTCTTCGGGATGCTCATCCTCACCCCGGCCATGGGTGTCGTGGGCGCGGCGGTGGGAGGCCTGATCGGCAGACTGAGCCAGATGGGCATCGACAAGGACTTCCGGAGCAAGGTCCAGTCCCTCCTCAAGCCCGGCTCCGCGGCCGTGGTGATCATGGCCTCGAAGATCACCGAGGACAAGTTCGCCGCCGCCATGCAGCCCTTCGGCGGCACCCTGCTGAAGACGTCGCTCGCGGAGCAGGACGAGAAGGCGCTGGCGGAGCAGCTCGCCGGAGCGGCGGAGTAGCGCCGCCCGCCGACCTGCGCGTCAATACCGCTGCGCCTTGACCAGCTTCGGCGTCAGTGCGGGTTCGGCGGGCTCGCGGCTGGTCACGACCGGCTGGGCACGCTCACCGGGGGCGAGGTCCTCGGCTCCGACGAACTGGGTCTCCACGACCTTGCCCGAGGAGTCGAGGAAGTCGACCTGGGCGGCGTACGAAGCCGTGGCGTCCGTCCTGTTGGTGATGCTGACGAGGACGGCGAGCCGGCCCTTCGTCTCGGCGCGCGGCAGGCCGGTCATCGTGACCTCGCCGAGGGCGTTCCCCCGGCCCTGGACGTTCTTCAGGGCGTCCTCCGCGGCCTGTCGCGACCGTTCGACCTCCGCGCCGATCGACGCCTTGCGGGACGCCTCGCGGGCGGACGCCGAGGCCGCCGCCGAGGACGCGGAGGCCCGTGCGGACTCGACGGCCGCCGAGGCCGACGAGGCGAGCGCCGAGGGCGGGGAGCCGGTGAAGGAGGCGGTGTCCGGCGGGGACGGGCGCTCGGAGAAGGACGGGGCGCTGCCCGCGTCGTCGCCGTCCGTGCCGCAGGACACGAGCAGCGCGGCACCGGTCGTCGCCACGACGAGCGTCGCGACGGCGTGGGCGGCCCGCCTGCCGACGCGGCTCGTGCTGCCGGTCGCGGGGGTGGGGTGGTTCATGGGCGTTGCCTCTTCCCGGTGCGGGCTTCGGTACGGCTTCGGTACGGCTTCGTTACGGGTTTCGGTACGCGCCTGGGCACGGGCGCCGGGCTCAGTGCTCAGGGCTCGGTGCTCAGTAACGGAGGACGGCCGAGATACGCCCCGTCCCCGCCAGCGTGTCGTCGGGGACGAAGCGCACGTCCGCCCCCGTGCCCAGGGCCTGTTCGACGACCTCGTCCACGATGTCGTCCCGCGCGTCGAGGTCGCCCGGCTCGGCGGGTTCGAGGTGGTCCCCGTAGTCGCGTACGACCGTCTGGTAGTTCTCCTCCACGGCCAGCAGGCGGACCCGGCCCTCCTTCGCGGCCACCCAGACCTCGTCGAGGCCACCCGCGAACTCGCGGCGGCCCTGCGCCGCGTCCAGCTCGGCGGAGACGGTCGCCGTGTCGGCCGCCGTCCGTGCCGTACGCAGGGGCTGGACCGTCCGCCAGACCTCCGCCGCCGGTCCGTCGGCCAGGCCGCCGCTCGTGACGTTCGTGACGTCCTTGCCCAGGGCGCCCTGGTCCGCCAGGAGGGAGAGCGCGGGCGCGTCGCCGATCAGGTACAGCGGCCTGGGGGAGGAGCTGAGCACGATGCGCATCGCCTCGTGTGCGTCCCGCAGGAAATGCCGGGTGTCCTCGTCCTGGAAGGTGCTCGGCACCTCGCCGACGCGCTCCTCGCGCTCGACGTCAGGCTTCTCCAGGCTCCGCGTCAGCGGAAAGCCCTGCTCGGTGCTCTCGGTGACGCGCTCGGACTCGCCGTCCCAGAGGGAGACCCGGTCGGCCGCCACGGCCAGCGCCCAGAAGGGCTGCTCGGCGGCCTGCGCGGCGACGAGATTGCGGGTGAGGAAGGTGTCGGCGATGACGACCCGCTCGGGCACCGTCCGGGCCACCGACCAGACGTGGTGCTCCCCGGGCGCGGCGTAGATCACGAGGCCGTCCTCGGCGTGGACGAGGTCGACCTCGGCGAGGGCCTGCTCCAGCTGGCTCAGCACGTCGAGCCGCCGCTCACGGGTCACCGCCGGATCGTTCTCCAGCGCCTGCCCTGCCTCGGCCACCAGATTGCGGAGCCGGACGGGGTCCTGGGCGTTGTCCGGCTCCCGGCGGTGCGTGGGCATGAGCAGGGAGACGGCCGGATACGGGCGGGGCTGACGCAGTTTCGCGAGCAGTTCGGTGCTGAGCGCAGGATGCATGAGAGCCGACCTTTCTCGGGCGATCGCAGAGGGCACGCGTGGGGGAGCGACCGGTCATTAGGCACGATATGTCTCCCTTTGTGGGTCGGCGCGCCGCGCGGCCGCCGCCAGCCGTTCGGCCCAGCCGGACTGCGGGGCCGTGCGCGCGGCACGAAGCTGGGTCTCGAACCCCCGAAGGAGCGTGATCGGCGTGGCCCGGAACCGCCGTCTGATCCTGAGCTCGCCGTCCGAGGTCTGGGGCCTGCTGTCCGAGGGCCACCGCTACGGGGAGTGGGTGACGGGCACGCAGGAGGTCCTCTCTGCCGACCCGCACTGGCCGGCCGTGGGCGCCCGCCTGAAGGTCCGCGTCGGCGCCGGCTCCCTGACCCTCGACGACACCGTCGTCGTCCGCATCTGCGAACCCGAACGCCGCCTGGAACTGGAGGCGAAGGCCGACCCCTTCGGCGCGGCCCGTATCGCCATGAACCTGACCCCCTGGGGTGAGAACACCCTCCTCACCCTCGACTGGCACCCCCTCCGAGGCCCCGGCACCCGGATGCACGGACTCCCCGTGGACTACGTCATGGCCGTCCGCAACGGCATGATGCTGACGAAGCTGGCCCGGATCGCGGTGCGCGAACACGCCGACGCCGGCCCGCTCGGCGAAAGGGCGGAAGCATGAGCGCCACCCCCGAAGAGCAGGAACAGGTGCAGGCGCGGGTGGGCCCCGAGCCCACCGGTGAGCCGGAGTTCCGGCCCTATCACCACCCGGCCGCCGGATGGGGCGCCGCCAACAGCGTGACCCGGTTCATGGCCCGCGAGGGCGCGCTCGTGGACGGGCCACGGGCGATCATGAAGATGAACCACGAGAACACCGGCTTCGACTGCCCCGGCTGCGCCTGGCCCGACGACACCAAGGGCCTGCATCTGGACATCTGCGAGAACGGCATCAAGCACGTCACCTGGGAGATGACCCGCAAGCGGGTCGACCGCGCGTTCTTCGCCGCCCACTCGGTGACCGAGCTGTCCGGGTGGAGCGACTACGACCTGGAGAACCAGGGGCGGCTGACCGAACCGATGGTCTACGACCCCGACACCGACCTCTACACCCCGATCAGCTGGAAGGACGCGTTCGAGCTCGTCGGACGCACCCTGCGCGAGCTGGACTCCCCGCACCAGGCCGCGTACTACACCTCCGGCCGGCTCGGCAACGAGGCCACGTTCCTCTACCAGCTCATGGCCCGGGAACTGGGCACGAACAACCTGCCCGACTGCTCCAACATGTGCCACGAGGCCAGCGGCCGGGCCCTCCAGGCGTCCCTCGGCACCGGAAAGGGGACCGTCGACCTCAAGGACTGGGAGACCACCGACGCCCTCTTCATCCTCGGCGTCAACGCGGCCTCCAACGCGCCCCGGATGCTGACCGCCCTCGCGGAGGCGTACCACCGGGGCGCCCAGGTCGTGCACATCAACCCGCTCGTCGAGGCGGCCGCCACCCGCACGATCATCCCGCACGACTTCAAGGACATGGCGACCTTCCACGCCACCCGGACGAGCACCCTGAACCTCCAGCCGCGCATCGGCGGCGACATGGCGCTCGTACGGGGCATGGCCAAGGCGATCCTGGAGCAGTCGAACGCCGACCCCAAGGCGCTGGACCGGGAGTTCATCGACCGTCACACCGCCGGCTTCGAGGAGTACCGCGCCCTCTGCGAGGCCACGCCCTGGGACGAGATCGAGCGCCAGTCCGGCATCGGCCGCGCCGACATCCTCAAGGCTGCCCGGGTCTACCGCGAGGCGGACCGCTCCATCGTCAGCTGGTGCCTCGGCGTCACCCAGCACGAGCACGGCGTCGACACCGTACGGGAGATCGTCAACCTCCTGCTGCTGCGCGGCAATCTGGGCCGGGAGGGCGCCGGACCCTCCCCGGTGCGCGGCCACAGCAACGTCCAGGGCAACCGCACCTGCGGCATCGAGCACCGCCCGACCACGGAGTTCCTGGACCGGCTCGCGGAGGCCTGCAAGATCGACCCGCCGCGCGAGCACGGCCTGGACACCGTACGGACCATCGAGGCGATGCGGCGCGGCGAGGTGAAGGTCTTCATCGGCATGGGCGGCAACTTCGCCCTGGCGGCGCCCGACACCCCCGTCACGTACGGGGCGCTGCGCAACTGCGAACTCACCGTCCACGTGAGCACCAAGCTCAACCGCAGCCACATCGTCCACGGCAGGCAGGCGCTGATCCTGCCCTGCCTCGGCCGCACCGAGAAGGACCAGCAGCGCAAAGGCCTGCAGAGCACCTCCGTCGAGGACTCGATGAGCATGGTGCACCTCTCCGTCGGCATGAAGCGCCCGGCCTCGCCGCACCTGCTCGCCGAGCCCGCGATCGTCGCCGGCATGGCCCGCGCGGCCCTCCCCGACAGCGAGACGCCGTGGGAGTGGTACGTCGAGGACTACGACCGCATCCGCGACACGATGGCCCAGGCCCTCGACGGCTTCGAGGACTTCAACCGCCGGGTACGGCTGCCGCTGGGTTTCCGTATCAAGCAGCCCGCGCGGGAGCTCGTCTTCCTCACCCCCTCCGGTCGAGCCGAGTTCTCCACCGCCGAACTGCCCGACGTCGTCCCGGCCCCCGGCACGCTCGCGCTGGGCACGATGCGCTCGCACGACCAGTGGAACACCACCATCTACTCCGCCGACGACCGCTATCGCGGCGTCAAGAACCTGCGCACGCTCGTCTTCATGAACGAGGACGACATGCGCGAGCGCGGGATCGCGCAGTTCGACCCCGTCGACATCACCAGCACCGCCAGGGACGGCAGTCAACGCCACCTGCACGGCTTTCTGGCGATCCCGTACGACATCCCGCGCGGCTGCGCGGCCGGGTACATGCCCGAGATGAACGTCCTGTGCGCGCTCGGCGACTACAGCACCCAGAGCGACCAGCCGATCATGAAGCACGTCCGGGTCACCATCGAAGCCGCCGCCGCCCGCACGCCCTGACCGCGTCCACCACGTCCACTGGAGCCACATGGTCACCACGCAGCCCGTCGTCGTACCGCCGTCGAAGGCCGCCGTGTTCCTGGTGGCCACCGTGAACCCCGGCGGGGAGGCCGCCGTACGGGACGCGCTGGCCGAGCTGGCCGGACTGACGCGGTCCGTGGCGTTCCGGGCGCCCGACGACCGTCTGACCTGTGTCGCGGGCATCGGCTCCGCGGCGTGGGACCGGCTCGTCGGCGGGCCGCGCCCGCGCGAACTCCATCCCTTGCCACCGCTGACGGGCCCCAGGCACCGGGCGCCGGCCACTCCGGGCGATCTCCTCTTCCATCTGCGCGCCCGGCGCACGGACCTCTGCTTCGAACTCGCCCGGCTCCTCCTGGAGGCCCTGGGCCAGGCCGTCACGGTCGTCGACGAGGTGCACGGCTTCGCGTACTTCGACGAACGCGACCTCCTCGGCTTCGTCGACGGCAGCGAGAACCCCGAGGGCGGCGCGGCCACCGACGCCGTCTACGTCACCGAGGCCGACGACGAACCGCCGTTCCACGGCGGCAGCTACGTCATCGTGCAGAAGTACGTCCATGACATGACGGCCTGGCAGTCGCTCACCGTCGAGGAACAGGAGCACGTCATCGGCCGTACGAAGGCCGCCAACGTCGAACTGCCCGACGACATCAAGCCGCCCGACTCGCACGTCGCGCTCAACACGATCGTCGACGAGGACGGCACCGAGCGGCAGATCCTCCGCGAGAACATGCCGTTCGGGCAGGTCGGCCGAGGCGAGTTCGGCACGTACTTCATCGGCTACGCGCGGACCCCGGAGGTGACCGAGCGAATGCTCCGCAACATGTTCCTCGGCGACCCGCCCGGCCGTACCGACCGCATCCTGGACTTCTCCACGGCCGTCACCGGCGGCCTCTTCTTCGTTCCCAGCGCCGACCTCCTCGGCGACCTTCCCGCCCCGCCCCCGCCCGCCGCTGCCGCCCTGCGCGGCGACTCCGTGCGCGGCGACACCCTGCGCGGCGACACCCTGCGCATCGGCAGCCTCAAAGGAGCCTGAGCGTCATGACCAACCCCGCCGCCACCGACAACCTGCACCGCGAACTCGCCCCCATCACCCCCGCCGCCTGGGCCGAGATCGAGGAGGAGGCCGTCCGCACCTTCCGGCGGCACGTCGCCGGACGCCGTGTCGTGGACGTCCCCGACCCGGGCGGCCCGGCGCTCGCCGCCACCGGCACCGGGCACCTCTCCGCCATCGATCCGCCCGCCCCCGGTGTCGCCGCGCACCTGCGCGAGGCCCGACCGCTGGTCGAACTCCGGGTCCCGTTCACCGTGAGCCGGGCCGCCGTGGACGACGTCGAGCGCGGCTCGCACGACTCCGACTGGCAGCCGGTGAAGGACGCGGCGCGCGCCATGGCGTTCGCCGAGGACCGGGCCGTCTTCGACGGTTACGCGGCGGCCGGCATCGAGGGGCTGCGGGCCCGCTCCACCAACCCGGAGCTGAGCCTGCCGGCCGAGCCGCGCGACTACCCCGACGCGATCAGCCGCGCCCTGACCTCGCTGCGCCTGGCCGGTGTCGACGGCCCGTACGCGCTGCTGCTCGGCGCCGACGCCTACACGGCGGTCAGCGAGACCTCCGACCACGGCTACCCGATCGCGGCCCACCTCGGCCGGATCCTCGGCGGCGACCCGATCTGGGCCCCGGCGCTCACCGGCGCGTTCGTCCTGTCCACCCGCGGCGGCGACTTCGAGCTCCTCCTCGGCCAGGACCTGGCGATCGGCTACACCGCGCACGACGCCAAGGGCATCGAGCTGTACTTCCAGGAGACGCTGACCTTCCTGACGTACACGGACGAGGCGGTCGTCGTCCTCAGGAAATGAACGCCCCGGTCACCCAGTGAGGGTCACGAACCATGACACAGCGGTTGCCCCAGTCCGCCGTCGCCCGGCTCGGCTGTGCCGTCGTCGTCGGCGCGGCCGTCGCGGTGCTCGTCGCCGCGCTCACCGACGTACCGCTGGGCATCCTCGCCGGTATCGCCGCGGCCGAGACGCTGTTCGTCGTGGCGGGCTGGCTCGTGCTCTATCCGATGGACGCGGCCACCACACGGCGCGACGCCCGCCGCGAGGACTTCCGGCCCGCCGTCGACGAGATCGTCATCGTCGCCGTGGCCCTGTGCGGACTGGCCAGCATCGTCGTCCTCCTGCTGCGCGGCGGAGACGACACCGGCCACGCGGCCGCCGCGACCGCGCTCAGCGGGGTCTTCATGGCCTGGGCGGCACTCCACCTCATGTACGCGACGCGCTACGCGTACCTCTACTGCGGGACGTCCCCCGGAGGGATCGACTTCAACTCCGACGAGCCGCCCGCGTACCGGGACTTCCTCTACTTCAGCTACAACCTCGGGATGACCTACCAGGTCTCCGACACCGACGTCTCCAGCCGCCGGATCCGCGCGGTGGTGCTGCGGCACTCCTTGCTGTCGTACGTCTTCGGCACCAGCATCCTGGCCACCGCCATCAACCTCGTCGTCGGCCTCGTCACCGGCTGACCGCGCCTCCGGGGCCGCTCCCCGACACCTGCCGGCCCGAGCCAGGTGCCGGGGGAGGGCGGTCAGTCGGTGCGGGGCGTGCCGAACTCCTCGATCAGCACGGGATACTGCTCCCCGCCGTGCCCGGCGGCGATCGCCCGGTCGGCCATCGACCTGATCAGCCTGGGGAGTTCGGCGTTGACACCCAGTGCCTCGCTCTCCTCGATCAGGTGCGCCATCGCCCGCGCGTCGGTCTCCAGGGCCGAGACCTCGGCCGGGAAGGAGCCCTTGTCGATCTGCTCGGCGTACCCCGGCAGCCAGGTGGCCACCTCGGCGGCGATCATCTGGGCGAACGGCGCGTACGTCGCGGCGTCCACACCGGCCGCCCTGAGCATCGCGGTGCCCTGGAGCCAGGCGTTCAGGACGCTCCACATCATGGCGAGCCCGGCGACGTCGTACAGGGACGCGAGGCCGTGGTCCGCACCGAGGTACGTGGCGGTGCCGAGCGCGTCGAGCGTCGGCCTGTGCGCCTCGAACTCCGCCTCCGGACCGCTGTGCAGGATCACCGCCCCCGCGGTCCCGATCGACGACGGGATGGCCATGATGGCGCCGTCCAGGTAGCGGGCGCCTCGCTCCTCGGCCCAGCGGGCGGTTTCCCGGGCCTGGGTCGAGTCGCCCGAGGTCAGGTTGATCAACGTCGTGCCGGCCAGGTCGGCCTCGCTCGCGCCGAGCAGCTCGCGCACGGCCCGGTAGTCGGTGAGGCAGACGATCGTCAGGGAACCCGCCCGGAGCGCGTCGCCGATCGTCGGCGCGAGCCGCGCGCCCTCGGCCACCAGCGCGTCGGCCTTGGCGGCCGTGCGGTTCCAGACGGTGGTCGGATGCCCGGCCTTCAGGAAGGCGCCGGCGAGCGCCTGGCCCATCAGCCCGAGTCCGACGACGGTCACGGATGAAACGGCGGTATCGGTGTGGTTGCTCATGACAGCATCGTGAACGTTGACACCGGTATGAAGGTCAAGTGAGGCATCATGCGCATCGGGGAACTGAGCCGTCGGACGGGCGTCCACGCCCATCAGTTGCGCTACTACGAGTCCCAGGGCCTGCTGGAGGCGGACCGCGCCGGCAACGGGTACCGCGAGTACGACGAGAGCGCCGTGCTCCGCGTCAAACAGATCCGGCACCTGCTCGGAGCCGGCCTGAACTCCGAGGACATCGCCTACGTGCTGCCCTGCGCCGTCGGTGAGGCCCCCGAGCTGCCCGGCTGTGCCGAGCTGCTGACCGCGATGCGGTCACGGCTGCGCCGCCTCGACGACCAGATGGAGCAGCTCGCCCGCTCCCGCGACGCGCTCTCCGACTACATCGACGCCGCCGAGCGGACCGGTCCGAGCTACCCGCCCTTCGACGGCGCCGGCCGGGAGCAGCCCGTGTCCGCCTGACCCTGAGCGGGCGGTGCGTGGCCAACCGCCCGCGACACGGGCATGGGGACCGCACCTTTCCGACAGGAGGGTTTCGAAATGCTGAACGCGCCGCGAAATCGGCGTCCGGTAATTCTCGGACGAGAGTCAAAGAGGGCATTTCGATGACCTGATAGGCGCGGTCTGTCACGCCGCCGCGGGGGCCCGGGCGTGGCGTCCGCCGGCGGGTGCGCGCACCCGGTCCACCCGCTGGTCGGCCCGCTGCCGCCCCGACAGGCCCTCATCGGCAGGTTTCCGTGCGCAGCCGACCACGCCGTGCTACAGTCGACTCAGTTGCAGTTGTGGTTCCCATAAGACTTCAAGTGCCTTTCGCGAATTTATTTCGCCGGGCACTTTTTGTATTTTCGGTGCTGTTTCCGGACGGGGCAATCATGCGGCGACGCCGGATTCGCACAGTGCGGACTCCGGGTAGTGCCTCGAAGGAGATTTGACATGGCTACTGGCACCGTGAAGTGGTTCAACTCGGAAAAGGGCTTCGGCTTCATCGAGCAGGAGGGTGGCGGCCCGGACGTGTTCGCCCACTACTCCAACATCGCGACCTCCGGCTTCCGTGAGCTGCAGGAGGGCCAGAAGGTGACCTTCGACGTCACCCAGGGTCAGAAGGGCCCGCAGGCGGAGAACATCGTCCCCGCCTGATCGCCGAGCCTTCCGCGACGCAGCTGGGGTCCTCGCCCGTGTGGCGAGGGCCCCGGCTCGTCGCATTTTCGGACGAGGTCTGACTCATGAACGAATTCGCATCGCCGGTCACCCACACCCCCGCGCTTCCCGCGGTCGCCTCCTTCGCCGAGCTGGAGCTGCCCACCGCGGTACGGGAGCTGCTCACCGAACTCGGTGTCGACACGCCCTTCCCCATCCAGGCCGCGACCCTGCCGAACGCCCTCGCGGGGCGTGACGTCCTCGGGCGCGGGCGCACCGGATCGGGCAAGACCCTCGCGTTCGGCCTGCCGCTGCTCGTGCGCACCGCCGGCCGGCGAGCCGAGCCGCGCAAGCCCCGGGCCCTGATCCTCGTCCCCACCCGCGAGCTGGCCCAGCAGGTCACCGACGCGCTCACGCCGTACGCCCGCGTCCTCAAGCTCCGTCTCGCCACGGTCGTCGGCGGTCTGTCGATCGGCCGCCAGGCCACCGTGCTCCGCGAAGGCGCCGAGGTCGTCATCGCGACCCCCGGCCGCCTCAACGACCTCGTCGCGCGCAAGGACATCCGCCTGGAGCGGGTGGACATCACCGTCCTGGACGAGGCCGACCAGATGGCCGACATGGGCTTCCTGGACCAGGTCACCGAGGTGCTCGACCTCGTCCACCCCGACGGCCAGCGGATGCTGTTCTCCGCCACCCTCGACCGGAACGTCGACCAGCTGGTCGAGCGCTACCTCCACGACCCCGTCGTGCACTCGGTCGACCCCTCGGCCGCCACCGTCACCACCATGGAGCACCACGTCCTCCAGGTGCACGGCCCCGACAAGTACGCCACCGCCACGGAGATCGCCGCCCGCGACGGGCGGGTGATCATGTTCCTGGACACCAAGGCCTCCGTCGACCGCTTCACCGCCCACCTGCGCGGCAGCGGCGTCCGCGCCGAGGCGCTGCACGGCGGCAAGTCGCAGCCGCTGCGCAACCGCACCCTGGATCGGTTCAGGAGCGGCGACATCACCGTCCTCGTGGCCACCAACGTGGCCGCCCGCGGCATCCACGTCGACCAGGTGGACCTCGTCGTCAACGTCGACCCGCCCGCCGACCACAAGGACTACCTGCACCGGGGCGGCCGGACCGCCCGCGCCGGCGAGTCCGGCAGCGTCGTGACGCTGGTCGTGCCGGACCAGCGCAAGGAGGTCGTCCGGCTGATGGGCGAGGCGGGGATCCGCGCCCGGGTGACCCAGGTCCGTTCCGGCGAGGCCGAGCTGAGCCGTATCACCGGCGCGAAGACCCCGTCGGGCGTGCCCGTCGCGGGCAGCGCGCCGAGCACCGAAGGCCCCAAGCGGGGCGGCGCGCCCTTCCGCGGCATCGGTACGGTCCCGGGCAAGCCCGGCCGCGCCAAGAACGAGTCCCGCCGCTCCGCCGAGGCCCGTAAAACGGCGGAGGCCCGCCAGGCCGCCCGCGTCCGCCGGGGCCGCTAGGGCCTGTCCGGCGGACGGGCGCGAGCTCTCAGCGGCGTCCGGACGTGTTGAGTCGTGCGGCCTGGCGGGTCAGGTGGTCGCGTTCGGCGAGGTTGGGGGCCTGTCGGGCGGCCTCCGCGTAGAGGCGGGCCGCCGTGTTCAGGTCGCCGGCGCGTTCATGGAGGTAGGCCGCCACCGCGGTGTGGCGGGGCAGGGTGTCGTCCAGCTCCGCGAGCGCCGCCAGACCCCCGCGCGGGCCGTCCGCCTCGCCGACGGCCACCGCGCGGTTGAGCCGGACGACCGGGCTGTCGGTCAGCCGCGCGAGCTCGTCGTACCACTCGACGATCTGCACCCAGTCGGTCTCCTCGGCCGTGCGCGCGTCGGCGTGCAGGGCCGCGACGGCCGCCTGGGCCTGGAACTCGCCCAGCCGGTCGCGGGCGAGGGCCGCCTGCAGGATCTCCACGCCCTCGGCGATCGCCCCGGTGTCCCACCGGCCACGGTCCTGCTCTGCGAGCGGCACCAGGCTGCCGTCCGGCGCGGTCCGTGCCGCGCGCCGGGCGTGGTGCAGCAGCATGAGCGCCAGCAGCCCCGAGACCTCGGGGTGGTCGGTCGCCGCCGCGAGCTGCCGGGTGAGCCGGATGGCCTCGGCGGCGAGGTCGACGTCGCCGGAGTAGCCCTCGTTGAAGACCAGGTACAGCACGCGCAGGACGGTGGCCACATCGCCCGGCCGGTCGAACCGGACTCCCGAGACCGTGCGCTTGGCCCGGCTGATCCGCTGCGCCATCGTCGCTTCGGGCACGAGGTAGGCCCGGGCGATCTGCCGGGTGGTCAGCCCGCCCACCGCGCGCAGCGTGAGCGCGACCGCCGACGACGGCGTCAGCGACGGGTGGGCGCAGAGGAAGTACAGCTGGAGCGTGTCGTCCGCCGAGGGCGTGGGGCCCGGCGCCGGTTCCTCGTCCACGCGGTCCTCCCGCCGACGGCGCGCGGCGTCCGCCCGGGTCGTGTCGAGGAACTTGCGCCAGGCCACCGTGACCAGCCAGCCCTTGGGATCGCGCGGCTCGTCGGCGGGCCACAACCGGACCGCCTCGACCAGCGCTTCCTGTACGGCGTCCTCGGCCGCCGCGAAGTCGGCTCCGCGGCGGACGAGGATCCCGAGCACGCCCGGCGTGAGGCTCCGGAGCAGTGCCTCGTCCATCGGCAGAGTCACTCCGTGATGGTGGGCGGCGCGGCCAGGAAGGGGCGCAGCTCCAGCCACTCGTGGATCGGCTTCCCGCCCGCACCGGGCGCCGCCGACAGCTCACCGGCCAGCTCGACGGCGCGGTCGTAGCTGTCGACGTCGATCACCAGCCAGCCGGCGATGAGGTCCTTGGTCTCGGCGAACGGCCCGTCGGTGACCGGCGGGCGCCCCTCACCGTCGTACCGGACCCACGCGCCCTCGGGGGCGAGCGCCTGACCGTCGACGAACTCGCCGGTCTTCTCGAGCCGGCCCGCGAAGTCGTGCATGTACTGCATGTGCGCCGAGATCTCATCCGGCGTCCACTTGTCCATCGGCACGTCGTTGGCCGAAGCCGGGGCGCCGCGGTAGTGCTTGAGCAGAAGGTACTTGGCCATGATGTCTCTCCTCGGTGCCGGGTGACCCATTCTGGTCGCCTTCACAGCGGGGACGGAGCCCGCCACGGGTTCTCGACATCGTCGGCCGAGATTTTTTCGCCCGGTTTCCGAGACCCCCTCCGCATGGACTTCTCGTACCGGCTCATGGACTCTTCGACGTCGGCCCCCGCCCGGGAGTGGCCGACGCCTACCTTGTTCCGCGTTCATGTGTTCCGCGTTCATGTCATGTACCGCGCTGCCACGCGTCGACGACACGTGGGCGACCTCTCGTCCACTGATCTTTGGGCTCGCTCGGACCGCCGCCCCACCGGAATCCACCAGAGGTGCTCAGACCATGACCGATCTCGACCGGCGCCGCTTTCTCCAGATAGCGGGCGCCACCGCGGGAACCGCCGCGCTCAGCAGCAGCATCGCGCGCGCCGCCGCCATCCCCGCCGCCCGTGCCTCCGGCACGATCTCCGACGTCGAGCACATCGTCGTGCTGATGCAGGAGAACCGCTCCTTCGACCACTACTTCGGCGCCCTCAACGGCGTCCGGGGCTTCGGCGACCCCCGCCCCGTCACCCTGCCCAGCGGCAAGTCCGTCTGGCACCAGCAGGGCAGCGGCAAGACCGTGCTGCCCTACCATCCGACGGCCGACGACCTCGGCATGCAGTTCATCGCCGGGCTCAACCACGACTGGGCCGGCGGCCACCAGGCCTTCAACAACGGCAAGTACGACCAGTGGATCCCGGCCAAGTCGGCCGGCACCATGGCGTATCTGAACCGGAACGACATTCCGTTCCACTACGCCCTCGCCGACGCGTTCACCGTCTGCGACGCCTACCACTGCTCCTTCATCGGCGCCACGGACCCCAACCGCTACTACACGTGGACCGGCCACACCGGCAACGACCGCACCGGCGGCGGCCCCGTCCTCGGCAACGAGGAGGCCGGATACAGCTGGACGACGTATCCCGAGCGGCTCGAGCAGGCCGGGGTCTCCTGGAAGATCTACCAGGACATCGGCGACGGCCTGAACGCCGCCGGCAAGTGGGGCTGGATCGACGACGCCTACCGCGGCAACTACGGCGACAACTCCCTGCTGTACTTCAACCAGTACCGCAGCGCCCAGCCGGGCAACCCGCTCTACGACAAGGCCCGCACCGGCACCGACGCGTCCAAGGGCGACGGCTTCTTCGACATCCTCCGCGCCGACGTCGCAGCGAACCGGCTGCCGAAGATCTCCTGGATCGCCGCGCCCGAGGCCTTCACCGAGCACCCCAACTTCCCCGCGAACTACGGCGCCTGGTACATCTCGCAGGTCCTGGACGCGCTGACCTCCAACCCGGAGGTGTGGAGCAAGACCGCGCTGTTCATCACGTACGACGAGAACGACGGCTACTTCGACCACGTCGTCCCGCCGTACCCGCCGGCCTCCGCCTCCCAGGGGCTCTCCACCGTCGACACCTCCCTGGACCACTTCGCCGGCAACGCGAGCTACGCCGCCGGGGTCTACGGCCTCGGCCAGCGCGTCCCCATGCTGGTCGTCTCGCCCTGGAGCAAGGGCGGTTACGTCTGTTCCGAGGTCTTCGACCACACCTCGATCATCCGGTTCATGGAGCGTCGGTTCGGGGTGCAGGAGCCCCAGATCTCGCCCTGGCGGCGAGCCATCTGCGGCGATCTGAGCTCGGCCTTCGACTTCGGCCTGGAGGACGCCACCCGCCCGGCGCTGCCCGACACCTCGTCCTACAAGCCGCTGGACAACGACCGGCACCCCAGCTACGTGCCGAAGCCGCCCGCCCAGCCGGCCCTGCCGGTCCAGGAGAGCGGAGCGCGCCCGACCAGGCCGCTGCCGTACGAGCTGTACGTGGACGGCACGGCGACGCCCTCCACCGGCCGCTTCACCCTCACCTTCGGCGCGGGCGCCAAGGCCGGTGCCTTCTTCCACATCACCGCGCCGAACCGCACCGACGGCCCGTGGACGTACACGGCGTCGGCCGGCAGGACCATCGCCGACACCTGGAACACCACGTACTCCTCGGGGGTCTACGACCTCACCGTCACCGGCCCCAACGGCTTCCTGCGCACCCTCCGGGGACCGGGCAAGACGGCGGGACCCGAGGTGACGGCCCGTCATGACGCCGTGGCCGGCAGTCTCGTGCTGACGATGACGAACACCGGCACGGCCGCGGTCACGCTCACGGTCACCAGCGCCGCGGCCTACGGCGGCCAGTCGCAGCGCGTCGCCGTGGCCAAGGGCGCGACCGTGACGCACACCGTGGATCTGCGGGGCAGCAAGCGCTGGTACGACCTCTCGGTCGTGTCCAGCGGCAACAGCACCTTCCTGCGCCGCTTCGCGGGCCATGTCGAGAACGGCACGGCGGGCGTCAGCGACCCGGGGATCATCACCGGCTGACACAGCCCGTGCGGTGGTGCGGCGGGCTCAGACGGTGACGACCTCCACGTCGGCGTCGGCGAGCCGCCGCACCACCTCCGCCGGAACGGCCGCGTCGGTGACCAGTACGTCGACGCGGTCGAGCCCGCAGATCCGGGCGAAGGCGCGCCGCCCCATCTTGGAGGAGTCGGTGACCACGACGACCCGGCTCGCGCGCTCGGCGAAGAGGCGGCTGATCCCGGCCTCGTCCTCGTGGTGCGCCATGATCCCGAGGTCGGGGTCGAGGCCGTCGACCCCGAGGACGACGACGTCGAGCACGACCTCGTTCAGGACGCCGGCCGCCAGTGGGCCGACCAGTTCGTACGTCTGCGGCCGGGCCACCCCGCCCGACACGACGATCTTGATCTGGGGGCGCACGGCGAGCTCGCCCGCGATGTTCAGGGCGTTGGTCACCACCGTCAGCGCGGGAGCGGGCGGGGTGCCGGGTGCGTCGGGTGGGGCGCCGCCGAAGCGCAGGGCGAGCGCGCGGGCCACCTCGGTCGTGGTCGTCCCGCCGTTGAGGCCGACCACCTCGCCCTCGTGGACGAGCCCGGCCACGGCGGCGGCGATCCGCTGCTTCTCCGAGGCGTGCCGGGAGGACTTGTAGCGCAGGGGCAGCTCGTACGAGACGCCGTGCGGGACGGCCCCGCCGCGGGTGCGGACGAGGAGGCGCTGCTCGGCCAGCTCGTCGAGGTCCCGGCGGATCGTGGCGGGAGAGACGTCGAGCGTGGCGGCGGCCTCCTCGACCTCCAGCCGGCCGGTGGCGGTGAGCAGTTCGAGGAGCGTGTTCCACCGCTCGTGCTTCGACATGATCGCGATTTTAGCGCCGCCCGGAGGCCGTGGAGCCTGGACCGGACGCCCTGGCTGGGGGATACTGCCCACCGTAGCCTCTGCTCGAAGATGCTCGAAAAGAATATGTTACGAGCAAGACTGAGCATCCTGTGTCTGTGAAGGAGTCGTACGTGCCCACCTCGGGACCCTCCCGCACCGCCGCCGAAATCGCGTCCCAACCCGCCTCCTGGCGCAAGGCCGCCGAGACCCTGCCCCAGCACCGTGCGGCGCTCCCGGTGCGCGGCGAGCGCGTCGCCGTCGTCGGCTGCGGCACCTCCTGGTTCATCGCCCAGGCCTACGCCCGGCTCCGGGAGGACGGCGGCCACGGCGAGACCGACGCCTTCGCCGCCTCCGAGTTCCCCTTCGGCCGCCGCTACGACCGGGTCCTCGCGATCACCCGCTCCGGCACCACGACCGAGGTCCTCGACCTGCTCCGCCGGGTCCAGGGGGCCGTCGCCACCGGCGCCCTCACCGCCGACCCCACGACCCCCGTCATGACGGCCGCCGACGCCGTCGCCGTCCTCGACTTCGCCGACGAGGAGTCGGTCGTCCAGACCCGCTTCGCCACCACCGCCCTCGCCCTGCTCCGCGCCCACCTGGAGGACGAGGACGCCCTCCCGGCCGGGGTACGGACCGTCGAGCGCGCCGCCGAGGACGCCGAACGCGCCGTCGCCGAACCGCTGGCCACCGAGATCACCGAGGCCGAGCAGTACACCTTCCTCGGCACCGGCTGGACCTACGGTCTCGCCCTCGAAGCCGGCCTGAAGATGCGCGAGGCGGCGGGCGCCTGGACCGAGGGCTACCCGGCCATGGAGTACCGGCACGGCCCCATCAGCATCACCGCGCCCGGCCGGGTCGCCTGGTCCTTCGGCCCGGTGCCCACCGGCCTCGCCGACGACGTCGCCCGCGTCGGCGGCACCCTCGTCGCCGAGTCCGGCGACACCGAGGCGGAGCTCGACCCGATGGCCGACCTCATCCGCGTCCAGCGGCTCGCCGTCCTGCTCGCCGAGGCCCAGGGCCAGGACCCGGACCGGCCGCGCAACCTCAGCAGGTCCGTCGTCCTCACCGCCGGCGGGCCCGACGCGGAGGAGAGCTGATGCCGCTCAGCCCGACCGGCGAGATCGTCCTCGACGCCCGCGAACGCAAGGTGGGCGCGGGGGCGTTCAACGTCATCCAGATCGAGCACGCGCAGGCCATCGTCGCGGGCGCCGAGGCGGCGGGCCGGCCCGTCATCCTGCAGATCAGCGAGAACACCGTCCGCTACCACGGCTCCCTGGAACCCATCGGACTCGCGACCCTCGCCGTCGCCCGCCGCGCCGCCGTCCCGGTCGCCGTCCACCTCGACCACGCCGAGACGCCCGAACTCGTCCACGAGGCCGTCGAGTTGGGCTTCCGCTCGGTCATGTTCGACGCGTCGACCCTCCCGTACGAGGAGAACGTCGCCGCCACCCGTGCGATGACGGACCGCTGCCACCGCCACGACGTCTGGGTGGAGGCCGAACTCGGCGAGGTGGGCGGCAAGGACGGCGCCCACGCGCCCGGGGTCCGCACCGACCCCGACGAGGCACGCGCGTTCGTCGCCGCGACCGGCGTGGACGCGCTCGCCGTCGCCGTCGGCAGCTCGCACGCGATGCTCACCCGGGACGCGGTCCTCGACCTCGACCTCATCGCCCGGCTCCGCGAGGCCGTGGACGTCCCCCTCGTCCTGCACGGCTCCTCGGGCGTCCCCGACGCCGACCTCGGCCGGGCCGTGAGCGCGGGAATGACGAAGGTGAACGTCGCCACCCACCTCAACAAGGCGTTCACCGGCGCCGTCCGGACCCACCTGGGGGAGAACGCCACGACCGTCGACCCGCGCCGCTACCTCGGCCCGGCCCGCACGGCCGTCGCGGAGGCGGTCACCCACCTGCTTCAGGTGCTGGGGGCGGAGGCTCCTCTGATTCGCACGTGACGCGGTCGCGCGGGGTGTAGTGCGTACGGAAGGTCTCCCGGCCGACCTCCGCCCCGCCGTCGCGGAACACCCGGTCCACGGTGATGTCGAAGCCCTCCAGCGGCGGCTGCGGCTCGCACTTCGGGCCGGTGCCGGTCCGCTCGGCGGGCTCCGTGAGGTTGGTGCGGGGCCCTTCCACGGCCTCCACCTCGTCGTACTTCTTGGTGCCGAGGAAGCTGATCGTCACCGAGGAGTCGGTGGCGCTCGCCTTGATGTAGATCGAGGCGTCCGAGTTGTTGCGGAACTTCAGGTCGAGCGTGCCCCAGGCCACCGTCGCCTCCCGGCCCGGCGGGTACCGCTCGATGTAGAAGGAGTGCGCGCCGTACTCGACCGGCTTCACCCCGGCGAAGAAGATGGCGTTGAAGACCGTGGTCGCGACGGCGGACACCCCGCCGCCCGGCGCCGAGTGGTACTGGCCGTCCAGGATCATCGTGCCGTCGACGAAACCGTTGGCCTTGGTGCGCTCCCCGACGGTCTTGTTGAAGCTCCAGACCTCGCCGGGCCTCACCAGCGAGCCGTTGATCAGCTCGACCGCCCGGCCGATGTTGATCGTCCGGTAGGGCGCGGTCGGGAAGTTGACCGTGAACGTCGACATCTGCTCCTTGATGCCCATCTCCGCCACGGACTTCCGGGTCAGCACCGGCTGGATCAACTCGGTGGCCACAGGCCCGGTCCGCGCCGCCTCGCCCCGCTTCGGCAGCAGCGGCATGACCGCGTCGCCGAGGGCCTTCGCGGTCACCTCATGGCCCGGCCTTCCGTCCGCGAGGACCACCACCTGGCCGTTCTCCACGCCCAGCCGTGCCTCGACGGGACCGGTCGCGATCGCGTCGAGCGGGCGGGCCACCGCCGGGTCCCGGATCAGGGCCTTCGAGTCGAGCGTGGGGACCAGCCGGCCCTGGTCGTCCGCCTTCACCGTCAGATGGGCGCCGAGCGTGGTCGGGGTGATCCGCAGGCGCTCGCCGTCGACGGTGAGGGTGACCGGCCCCGACATCGCGGGCGTACCGAAGGTGTTGAGGAAGCGCGCCGTCTCGGCCTCGCTCACCTCGGGCCGGGAGACGGCGGTCGGCAGCGTCACCTGGTTCTCGCCCTCGGGTTCTGGATAGTTGGCGCGCAGGGTGTCCACGGAGCCGTCGACGTCGAGCTTCTGACCGTCGCGGGCCTGGACGGTCACCGCCTGGCCGTTCTTGAAGGCGACCTCGCCCTCCACCCTCGCACGGTCGTGCGTGCGGGCGGTCTCGGCCATCGCCGCGCGGGCCTTGGTCTCGTCGAAGGCGACGACCGGTTCGACGGTCCGCTCGTCGGAGGAGAACAGCCGGCCGATCACCGTCACCGGATCGCGCCCCGGGTCGGCCGCCTTGTCGACGGTCTTCTCCACGTCGACGCTCAGTCCGGCCGTGGCGGGATCGACGGTGCCGGTGCTCTCGCCGATCCGCACCGGTATCGGCGCGGTCCAGGACGGCGGCGCCGACGACTGCAGCGTGGCGCGGGCCTCCTCGCGACTCATGCCGCCGATGTCCACGCCGTCCACCCGGGTGCCGTCGGATATGTCGTCACCGGTGGAGACGAGACCCGCCGCGTACAGTCCGCCGGCGGCCAACAGCGCCACTCCGGCCGCCGTCACCGCGAGTCGTACCCGCCGGCCGCGAGAGGACGACGGCGTCGCGTCGTCCTCGTTCCTGGAGTCGCTCCTGGAGCCGCGCACACAACCTCCCGGTGCGGTCGGGGTACCCGAGATCCTTCCGCGACGTTACGCCGAGCGGGTACCCCGCGCATGTCGGAGGGCTCTGACCTGCGTCGACGTGGCGAGGGCCGCGCCCGGTCCGCAGTGGGGCCCTTCGAGATGCACCAGCCGTGCGATGCCCGGAGAATGGGGGACACAGGGTCCGTTCCGCCACCGGACGCCGACCTGGCAAGGGGGCGGTCGAGGATGCCGCTGCGACAGCAGAACCGGGTGCCTTTCCGGCCCGGGACGCTGAAGAGCTGGACCCTGGTCTACGTGGCGGTCGTGTCGGGGCTGACGGCCGCCTATCTCACGATCCCCTCCAGGAACACCGTCTTCTGGGCGCTGATCGGCCTCAGCGGAGTCGCCGCGATCCTCACCGGAGTCCACCTCCACCGACCCGCCAGACGCTGGCCCTGGCTCGTGCTCGCGGGCGCCAACTTCACCTTCGTCTCCGGGGACACCGCGTACAACCTCCTGGAGAACCTGTTCGGGCAGACCAACCCCTTCCCCTCGGTCGCGGACGCCTTCTATCTGGCCACGTATCCGCTGTTCGCCATCGGGCTCTTCGGGTTCATCCGCTACCGCGCCGCCGGGCGCGACCTCGCCGTGGCGCTCGACGCCCTCATCCTCACCTCCGGGCTCGCCCTGCTCTCCTGGGTGAACCTGATCACCCCGCTCTCCAAGTCGCCCGACATGACGTGGATCGAGAAGGCGATCTCGATCGCCTATCCGCTCGGCGACGTCCTGATGCTCGCCATGCTCGCCCGCCTCCTGGTCCCCGGCGGGCTGAAGTCCCGTAGCGTCCAACTGCTCACCGTCGGCACCTGCGGCATCCTCGCCTCCGACGTCATCTACGGAACGCTCCAGCTGCAGGGCACCTGGCAGGTCGGCACCGGCTGGGACATCGGCTGGGTCCTCTTCTTCACCGCCTGGGGCCTCGCGGCCCTGCACCCCTCCATGACCGGCCTGACCGAGCGCGCCGCCCAGCCCCCGGCCGTCATCGCCGAACGGCGCCTCGCGATGCTCGCCGCCGCCTCGCTCATCGCGCCCGTCCTGCTGCTCTACCAGTCCCTGCGTAACGACCGCGAGCAGGACATCGCCGTCATCGCGGTCTTCTCCGCGATCATGTTCCTGCTGGTGCTCACCCGGCTCTGGGGCATGATGGCCGAACACCGCAACGCCGAGGCCCGTGAGCGCAGTCTGCGCGTGGCCGCCGCCTCGCTGGTGGCCTCTCTGAGCCCGCGCGAGGTCGCCAGCGCCGTCGAGGTGGCCGCCGCGACCCTCGTCGGACCGGGCACCCCGCACAAGACGATGCTCCTCGCCCGCGACCGCCGACGGCTCCTGTACGCCGTCCCGACCGGGCACCTGCCCTGGAACTTCCGGGGCACCGAACTCACCGGCCCCCACGGCGCCCCCTGGCCCGAACTCCTCGCCCAGGGCGGCCGGATCGTCGCCACCGACGAGCTCGACCCCACCGTCACGCACGCCCTCGGCCCGCTCTCGCACGCCCTCATGTGCCCGGTCGCCCTCCAGGCGCCCGCCGCCGGGGAATCCCTGCTCGGCGTCCTGTTGCTCGCCGCGCCCGAGAAGAAGCTCCACGCGATCTCCGGACCCGCGCAGTCCCTGGCCTCCCAGGCCGCCCTGGCCCTGGAGCGGTTCGGGCTCAGCGAGGAGGTCAACCGCCGTACCAGCGAGGCGTACTTCCGCACCCTCGTCCACAACACCTCCGACGTCATCCTGATCGTCGACGACGACGACTCCGTGCGGTACGCCAGCCCTTCGGCCGAGTCCATGTTCGGCCACTCGCTGCTGCCCGGCACGCCGCTGACCGACCTCCTCGCGCCCGGCGACGCCGCCGGCGCGCTGCGGATCCTGGGGGACGTCCGCTCCCGCGACGACGTGGACGCGCGCGACGACTGGAAGCTGCGCCGGGGCGAGGCCACCGACCTGCACGTCGAGGTGCGGTGCAGCAACCTCCGTAACGAACAGACCGTCCACGGCCTGGTGCTCACCCTGCGCGACGTGACGGAGCAGCGGAAACTGGAGCGCGAGCTCACTCACCGGGCCTTCCACGACTCCCTCACCGGGCTGCCCAACCGCGTCCTGCTCCTCGAACGGATCGAGCGGGCCCTGCTCCGCGGCCGCCGCGAGTCCACCCTGACCTGCATGCTCTTCGTCGACCTGGACGACTTCAAGGTCGTCAACGACACCATGGGGCACTCGGTCGGCGACGAACTCCTGGTCGCCGTCGCCCGCCGGCTGACCTCCGTCCTGCGGCTCAGCGACACGGCGGCCCGGCTCGGCGGGGACGAGTTCGCCGTGCTGATCGAGGGGGCCAAGGAGCCCGGGGACGCCGAGGCGCTCGCGGCGCAGATCGTGCACACCCTGAGCCAGCCCTTCCACCTCACCGACGGCGCCGTCTCCGTCTCGACCAGCGTCGGGGTCGCCACCGTCCTGGACAGCGCCCACGCCGAGGAACTCCTCGGCCACGCCGACCTCGCGCTCTACGCCGCCAAGGCCGCGGGCAAGAAGCGCTGGCGGCGGTTCCGGCCCGAGCTGCACTCCCGGCTCGTCGCCCGCCACGAACTCCAGGAGGGCATGGACACGGCCATCGCCGACCACGCCTTCGCCCTGCGCTACCAGCCGATCATGGAGGTCGTGGGCGGCGCCGTCGCCGGCTTCGAGGCGCTGATCCGCTGGCCGCACGCCCGCCGGGGCATGGTCCCGCCCGACCACTTCATCACCCTCGCGGAGGAGAGCGGCCACATCATGCCGCTCGGCGCCTGGGTCCTGGAACACGCGGCGCTCGACGTCGCCCGCTGGCAGCGCTCCCGGCCCGGGCGGCAGCCGCCGCTGCGCGCCAACGTCAACGTCTCGGCCCGTCAGTTCCGCGACCCGGGCCTCCTCGACGACGTCCGCCGCACCCTGAGCTCCTCCGGGCTCGCGCCGGGCTCCCTGGTCCTCGAACTCACCGAGACCGTCCTGATGCGCAAGGACGAGCAGATCCGCACGACCATGGGGGCGCTGCGCGACCTGGGCGTCTCCCTCGCGATCGACGACTTCGGCACCGGGTTCTCCTCGCTCAGCTACCTGCGGGACTTCCCCATCGACGTGCTCAAGGTCGACAAGTCGTTCATCGACGACATCACCACCGACCCGCAGCAGATGGCGCTCGTCGAGGGCATCGTCCGCATCGCCGACGTCCTCGGACTCAAGGTCGTCGCGGAGGGCATCGAGCACGAGGGGCAGCGCGCGCTCCTCGCCGACATGGGCTGCGAGTACGGGCAGGGCTTCCTGTTCGCCAGGCCCATGACCGCCCATCAGGCCGAGTCCTTCCTGCGCCGCGCCTCGGCGGGCAACGGGTCCACATCGGCCGTGACCGCACCTGCCGCGACCGCCCCCACGGCGCGGCCGGCGGAGCGGACCCCGGCAAGGACCACGCCAGGGAAGCCGACGAGGTCCCCGGCGGTCGCCGGACGCCCGGGGCCGGGCCCGGGGCAGCGCGACCCCCGGTTGCGCGACCTGGAACGCCTGAAGCGGACCAGCCAGATGTGCGACGCCGTCATCGACGAGATCGACGGCCGCAAGCTGCGCGTCGAGAACGAGTGGCTCGTCGACTTCGCCTCCTGCAACTACCTGGGCTTCGACCTCGACCCGGAGATCATGGCGGCGATCGAGCCGCAGGTCAGCAGCTGGGGCACGCACCCCAGCTGGTCCCGCCTGATCGGCAGCCCCCGGCTGTACCCCCAGATCGAGGAGCGGCTGACCGAACTGCTCGGCGCGCCGGACACCCTGCTGCTGCCGACGATCACCCTCATCCACCAGTCGGTGATCCCCCTGCTCGCCGGCGACGGACGGGTCTTCGTCGAGGCGCAGGCCCACCGCACGGTGTACGACGGGTGTGTGGTGGCCCGCGGTCAGGGCGCGACCGTGCAGCGCTTCCACGCCGACAGCCCGTGGGAGCTGGAGATGCAACTGCGCTCCATCCCCGGCGACGTCAGCCGCCTGGTCTGCATGGACGGCGTCAACAGCATGACCGGCAACTTCCCGGACCTCGGGGCGATCGCCCGGATCTGCCGCGAGAACGGCGCGCTGCTGTACGTGGACGACGCGCACGGCTTTGGAGTGATCGGCGAACGGATCCGTGGCGAGTCCTCGCCCTGGGGCTCCCGGGGGAACTGCATCATCCGCCATCTCGGCGAGTCCTACGACGGTGTCGTCCTGGTCGGCGGCTTCTCCAAGGCGTACTCCTCGCTGCTCGCCTTCCTCGCCGTACCGACGTGGCTGAAGGACCACCTCAAGGTCGCGGCGGCGCCCTACCTCTACTCCGGGCCCTCCCCGACGGCCTCGCTCGCCACCGCCCTCGCCGGGCTCGACGTCAACGCCGAGCGCGGGGACGCGATCCGGGCCGATCTCCACCGCAAGACCACGCGGATCCTCGACCACGTACGGGCCCTGGACATCGCCACCCCCAACACCGACGGACTGCCCATCATCGAGATCCCGCTCGCCGACGCGGACGACCTCGAAGCCGTGGCCACGTTCCTGTGGGGGCGGGGCATCTACGTCACGCTGGCCAGCTATCCGCTCGTCCCGCGCGACCGCGTGGGCTTCCGCATCCAGGTCACGGCCCCCAACACCGACGAGGAGATCGACCAGCTCAACGCGGCCCTTACCGACCTCTCGCGGCGTTTCGCCCTCCAGCGGGTGCCCGGAAGCCCGCACTCCGGCGTCCCCGCCGGCCGGCCCGCGGACTCGCGATGAACTCGTCGGCGCGAGCGCGGGCGCTCCGGCACAACCGCGACGCGGACTGGGACTCGTGGCCGGTCGTCGACTACCTGGCGGAGAACTACCGGCAGCTGCACCCGTGCGACATCGGCGTCATCCACCACCACTCGGCCTTCTACCGGCAGTTCGCGCCCGGCAGCATCGCGCGCTCCCTGGAGTTCGGCGCCGGGCCCAATCTGTATCCCCTGATGCTGGCAGCCGCGGCGAGCCGGCGCATCGACGCCCTCGAACCCAGCACGGCCAACGTCGGCTATCTCCGCGAGCAGCTGGCCCGGGGACCCGACGCCAGCTGGGAGGCCTTCTACACCCTCTGCCGTGAACTCGACCCGGGCCTCCCCGAGACGCCCGCCGAGGCCCTGGCCCGGGTACGGATCGTTCCCGGCGGCGCCGACGACATCCCCGTGGAGAGGTACGACCTGGCCTCGATGAACTTCGTCGCCGAGAGCGTCACCGAGGACTTCGCCGAGGTCGCCGCCCTGTGCGCCGACTTCGTCCGCTCGGTGCGGCCGGGCGGGCACCTCGTGGCCGCCTTCATGGAACGCATGCCCAGCTACCGCATCGGCGACGGGCCGGACTGGCCGGCCTGCCCGGTGGACGCGGGCGCGGTCCGCTCCGTCTTCGCGCCGCTGACCGAGGAGCTGCGCATCAGCCGACTGGCGAAGGACCGCACCCTGCCCGAGTACGGCGACACGGGCGTGCTCCTCCTGACGGCCCGGCGAACGGCGACGCCACCGCGCCCGTGACCTCAGCGTTTCGACCCTGCCATGGCGGAGGCGTCACGTTAGGATGATCAAATGGGAGGAAATCGCCGAGGTCGTCGGTCGGTCACCATGGGGGTGATCGCGTGCACGGTCGTGGCGCTCCTGACCATGGGATGCGCGCCTGGGTCTCCGAACAACCTGCGTGTGGGGATCTCCTACGGCGATCGTCTGGTCTGGATGTCCGACCGGGATCTCGGCGCCGCCCTCGATGACGCCGTCGAGGTGGGTGCGCGATGGGTGAGGGCGGATCTGCTCTGGACGAATGTGCAACCGGACGGGCCGGACACGTACCGGTGGGAGGGATTCGACCGAGTCGTCACCGCGGTTGCGGAACGAGGCCTGACCCTCCTGCCGGTTCTCGGGTTCACGCCGGCGTGGGCGCGCCCGGCCGACTGCACCAGCAAGCACTGCCGGCCTGCCGACCCGGTGGATTTCGCTGCTTTCGCCGGCGCTGCCGCGACGCGCTACGCACCGCGCGGGGTGCACACCTGGGAAGTCTGGAACGAGCCGAATCTCACCCGTTCGTGGGCGCCCGCGCCTGATGTAGGCGCCTATACGGAGCTGCTGAAGGAGACAAGCCAGGCGTTGTGGCTCAGTGACCCGGCGTCGTACGTCATTCTGGGCGGGCTTGCGGCGACAAGCACGAAGGACGGGGACATCTCCCAGACCGCATTCCTGCAGGGTGTGTCGGCGCGCGGCGGAAACCGCGTGGTGGACGCCGTCGGCTACCACCCGTACACGTACCCGTTCCTGGCGAGTTCGGTGACCCAGTGGCGTACCCCGTGGGAGCGGATCGAAGGCACGCGGGACAGCCTGAGGAGCGTGCTCGTCGCGAACGGCACACCGGACATGCCTGTGTGGATCACCGAGTTCGGCGCGCCGACGAATGGTCCCGGCACCTCGTCGGACGGCCGGCCGGGCACCGTCGGGGAGGAGACCACGCACGTGCCTGAGGAACGTCAGGCACAGATCGCCGCGGATGTCGTGCGCACAGCGGCCGCAACCCCGCATGTTGCCGCCCTGATCTGGTACACCGACCGCGATCTCGGCACGGACACGGGGGACAGCGAGAACTTCTTCGGTCTGCGGCGGGCCGACGGAAGCGCGAAACCCGCCCTCGGCGCCCTGCGCGACGCGGTTGCCGACCTCAGCCGCCGGTCGGTGTGGGGTGCAGTGACCGGAAGAGGTCCAGGTAGCGGTCGGTGAGGGCGGGCCAGGCGTAGCGTTGTACGGCGCGTTGTCTGCCGGCTGCGCCGAGGCGGTCGGCGAGGTCGCCGTCGCGCAGTACGCGTGTGCAGGCGGCTGCCAGTGCGTGTGGGTCGCTGCGCGGCACGATGAGGCCGGTGACATGGTCGGTGATGACGTAGGGGATGCCGCCGGCGTCTGATCCGACCACGGGGGTGGCGCAGGCCATCGCCTCGACGAGCACCATGCCGAAGGACTCGGCCGCGGTGAGGGACGGGAGCACGAGCACAGCGGCGTTACGCATTTCCGCGATGAGCGGGGACCCGGTGAGCGGTCCGGTGAACTCCACGCGGTCGGTGATGCCCAGGTGCTCGGCGAGTGCCGCGTGGTCGGCTGCGGCGTCCCCGCCGCCCACCAGGCGGAGCCTGGCTTCGGGGAGTTCGGGCGCGAGTACCGCGAACGCGCGCAGTAGTACGTCGACGCCCTTCCAGGGTGAGGCCCGGTCGAGCCTCCCCACGAACAGGATCGTGCGCGGCCGGGTGGATGCCTTCGGCCCCGGGGTGAACCGCTCCACGTCAACCCCCGGCGTGATCTCCAAAGCCCCGGGACGGCCGGAAGCGAGTGAGGCGGGTGACACCGCGACCAGTGCGCGGGTGCGGGCGAACACCCGGGGCAGGGCGTTCCGTTCGTAACAGCCCAGGAGCCGGTCGCGGAATCTGTCGCCCTTGACCATGGTTCCGGCGTGGTAGGTCATGACGGCCGGCCTCTTTCCGGACACCGCGACCGCGAGTTCGCCGAGGCCGGGGACCGGTGCATGGGCGTGGACGACGTCGACGTGGAGCCGGCGCAGCCAGCGGCGCAGCTGGAACGGCCACAACGGGCTGACCGGTGTGTTGACGTACCGGCTTGTCCATGTGCCCAGACGAACGACCGGCACACCGTCCTCGACACCCACCGAGGTGCGCCATCCGGTCGTGCTCGCGGTGATGACCGCGGCGCGCATCCCCGGATCCGCGGCGACCGCCTGCGCGACGCGGTGCGCGTAGTGCTCGACACCGCCGATGTGCGGCGCGTAATAGGGCGCGATGATGGCGACGGTGCGCGCCCGGCGGCCGGGGTCGGCGGCGCGGTCGAAGACCTCGACGGTACGGTCACACAGGTCCTCCCAGGATGGTTCACCCAGCGCGTCCTCGAAGGTCCGGTGGCCGATCGCGGTGGCCCGGGCCGCGAGGACCCCGGGCAGGTGGGCGGTGGCGTCCGACACGCACACGATCTCGCGGGCCTGCGAGGCGGCCGGGGCCAAGATCGTCTGCCAGGCCGGTATCCGTGGGCCTCGCGGGGGCCGGCTGTCATGGCAGGTCAGCACGAGTGGCAGGTCACGGCAGGCGCGCGCCGCGGCGGCGGCGAGCAGGGGTGCGGAGGCGTGGGCGTCGACGAGGTCCACCTGCTCCGTCTCGATGATGCGGCGCAGGTCGTGGCCCCAGCGCAGAGCCGGCGGGGTGCCGGGCGCGGCCAGCCGGTACACCGGCATGCCGTCGTGACGTTCGTGGCGCCGCGGCTTCGTCCCCCGTTGCGAGGCTGCCGCGACCACCACCCGGTAGTCGTGCCGGGAGTTCAGGAGGCGTGCGAGATGCCACACGTGCCGCGTCGCCGGACCGTTGTCGTCGGGCGGGAAACGTGGCGCCACGATCAGAACGGAACGCGGGTTCATGAGAAGGCTCCTGATGACGCGTCGGCCAACGATCGCTGTCGGAGGCCGCGGCCGGTCGGTGTGGGGTGCAGTGACCGGAAGAGGTCCAGGTAGCGGTCGGTGAGGGCGGGCCAGGCGTAGCGTTGTACGGCGCGTTGTCTGCCGGCTGCGCCGAGGCGGTCGGCGAGGTCGCCGTCGCGCAGTACGCGTGTGCAGGCGGCTGCCAGTGCGTGTGGGTCGCTGCGCGGCACGATGAGGCCGGTGACGTGGTCGGTGATGACGTACGGGATGCCGCCGGCGTCTGATCCGACCACGGGGGTGGCGCAGGCCATGGCCTCGACCAGCACCATGCCGAAGGACTCGGCCGCGGTGAGGGACGGGAGCACGAGCACAGCGGCGTTGCGCATCGCGTCGAGCAGGACCTCTCCGGGAACGGATCCGGTGAACTCCACGCGGTCGGTGATGCCCAGGTGCTCGGCGAGTGCCGCGTGGTCGGCTGCGGCGTCCCCGCCGCCCACCAGGCGGAGCCTGGCTTCGGGGAGTTCGGGCGCGAGTACCGCGAACGCGCGCAGTAGTACGTCGACGCCCTTCCAGGGTGAGGCCCGGTCGAGCCTCCCCACGAACAGGATCGTGCGCGGCCGGGTGGATGCCTTCGGCCCCGGGGTGAACCGCTCCACGTCAACCCCCGGCGTGATCTCCAAGGCCCCGGGTCGGTCGAAGGCCAGCGAGACCGGGGAACTGGCGACGAGAGCGTCGGCGCGGGCGAACACCCGGGGCAGGGCATACCGTTCGTAGGCGCGGACCAGCAGATCGACGTCCTTGTGCCCTTGGAGCATCGACCCGGCGTGGTAGGTCATGACCGCCGGCCTGCGCCCGGAGCAGGCGACCGCCAGATCGCCGAGGCCGGGAGCGGGTGCATGGGCGTGGACGACGTCGACGCGGAGCCGGCGCAGCCAGCGGCGCAGCTGCAACGGCCACAACGGGCTGACCGGTGTGTTGAGATGGCGCACCCATGTGCCCAGCCGGACGACCGGCACGCCGTCCTCGACGCCCACCGAGGTGCGCCATCCGGTCGTGCTCGCGGTGATGACCGCGGCGCGCATCCCCGGATCCGCGGCGACCGCCTGCGCGACGCGGTGCGCGTAGTGCTCGACACCGCCGCGCCGCGGGGGGAAGTTGGGCGCGATGATGGCGACGGTGCGCGCCCGGCGGCCGGGGTCGGCGGCGCGGTCGAAGACCTCGACGGTACGGTCGCTCTGCCGGTCCCAGGTCAGCTCGCGGGCCACGTACTCCCGGCCGGCGCTGCCGAGGCGCTGCGCCATGGCGTGATCGCCGAGCACCGATCCCAGCGCCTCGGCGAGGCGCTCCCCGTCCCCGGGCGGCACGAGGAGTCCGTTGCCCCCGTCCTTGACCAGCCAGGGGATGCCGCCCACACGGGTCGTCACCACCGGGCGCCCGCAGGCCATCGCCTCGACGAGCACACAGGGGAAGCTGTCGAAGTGCGTCGGCAGCGCCAGGACGCGGGCGTCGCGGTAGGCCGATGCCAGGTCCGCGCCTTCGACCCGTCCCCGGAACGTCACGTGCCGGGAAATGCCCAGCTGGTCTGCGAGCGCCGCGTGGCCGGCGGCCCCCGAGCCGTCTCCGACCACGTCGAGGTGCACATCGGGGAACTCGCCGGCCAGCTGCCTGATCGCCCGCAGCAGGTCGGGAAGCCCCTTGTAGGCGGCGGACCGCTCCAGCGAACCGACGAACACGATGCGCGGCGCGTCCGGCACCGGGCTCGTCGGGAAGCTCTCCAGTTCCACCCCCGGTGAGATGGTCGTGTACCGGCCCGCGAAGAGTTCGGGCAGGTCACCTGGGATGTAGTCGGAGGAGCACACGATCTCCTGGGCACGCCCGGCCGTCCGGGCCAGCATCGTCCGCTCGTAGGCCGCGCAGACCAGGTCGGGCAGGAAGCGGCCCTTGCGCATCCGGCCCGTGTGGTAGGTCAGCACGAACGGCAGATCGCCGCAGGCCTGCGCGGCGGCGTCGGCGAACAGGGGCACCGGCGCGTGCGCGTTGACGAGTTCGACTCCCTCCCGCTCGATCACGTCGTGCAGCCGGCTTCTCCAGTGCAGGCCCAGCGGTGTGTGGGAGACCCGCAGCGGAGCCGGCAGGCGGTATACGGGAAAGCCTTCGGGGTGGTCGTACCGTCCGCCGCGCGTTCCGCGGGGCGCGGTCGTGGCGACGACGACCCGCAGGCCGTGCCGGGATCTCAGCGAGCGCGCGAGATTCCAGACGTACTGCTCCAGTCCTCCGAGGGCGGGGGGGAAGTAGGGGGCGGCGAGCAGGACGGCGCGCGGTGTCATGACGGTTCCTCCTTCGGTGCGTGTCACCCGGCGCCGTGCGGGAACGCCCGGGGTGGATGCGCGAGGTGCGGGTTGGTCGCGATGACGGTCATCAGCGGTCTCCCTTGCTCCGAGAGGGCCCCGGCGTGGACGCCTGGCGGTGGGCGCTTCGTCGGCCGGCGAACAGTGCCAGGCAGGCGTAGACGCCGGAAGCGAGGTTGCCCGCCAGCCATGCCCAGCCGATCCACAGCAGGCCCCGCGGTGCCCACGCGACGGCGAGGCCGACGGACACCGCGGTGAGGATGACGCCACTCACGACGAGGTGCCTGAGGCTGCCGGCCAGCTTGAGCCCGAAGCTGGCCCACGTCCGCAGGGCGACGGCGAGGGCGCCGAGGGTCAGAACGATCAGCGGGCCCTGGGCGTGGTCCACGTAGGCACCGCCGAACAACCGCAGGACCAGGCCGGCGGCGGCGACGAGGACGACCGAAGCGGGGATCTGCACCGCGGCGAGGATGACGGCCGAGCGCCTGAGCATCTCCGCGAACCGCGTCTCGTCGTAGGAGACCTCGGCCAGCATGGCCTCTCCCACGTTGTCGGACAGGGTGTTCAGCAGGTTCGCGATCTGGAAGGCGACGAAGTAGTAGGCCGCGGCCGCGGGGCCGAGCCAGTGCAGCGCGATCAGCGGCGTCACCAGGATCGGCACCAGCGTCAGCGCGCTGAACGCATAGCTCGCGGCCGAGAAGCCGGCCTGGGCGAGCAAGGGGGCGCGGCGTAGCCGGAGGTCGAAGCGGAAGCCGGTTCTGCGCCACAGGAAGAAGAAGGAGGCGAGCACCGCCGCGGCGGTGGCGCCACCGGACGCGGTGACGATTCCGTACGATCCGGCGCCCACCAGGAACAGCGGCAGAATGATCTTCGTCAGTCCCTGGACACCTCCGTCGACCAGCAGGTTGTACTGCGGTTTCCGGGCACCGATGAAGACGGCGTCGGTGAGTTGGTTGAGGGCGGCGACGACGCAGAACGCCACGAAGGCGGCCGCGAGCAACAGGTCGGCTCGCACGAACAGCAGGTCGCGGCCGTACCAGCGCAGACCGAAGAGGTAGGCCGACGCCAGGATGCATGCGGCGCCGCCCACGAGGAGTACCGACTTGGTGATCTGCGCGTTTCGGGTGCCCGGCGGGGCGAGGAAGCGGATGAGCGTGCTGTTGAGCCCGAAGAGGCTGAAGAAGGCGATCAGTTCGGTCGCCGAGATCAGGGTGGTGGCGAGACCCACCTGTTCGGGGGAGTAGAGGCGCGCGACGATGATCCAGAAGACGAAGCCGAGCACCGCCATCGCCAGCGACGAGCCCATGAGGAAGAAGGAACTGCGGGTCAGCTGGTCATGACGTCGTGCCCTCTTGCCGCCGGCGGGGCGGGCCGGGGGGCCCGAGTACGGCTGGGCCGGCGCCTTCATCGGTAGATCTCCGCGCCGTCGCTGCTGTAGATCTTGTTCTTCGTCTCCTCCAAGAGGGCGGTGGGGTACTTGTAGGTCACCAGGTCACCGCCGTAGAAGATGGTCGCTTCGTCGTTGCGGGTCGTCGTCGTGCCCAGGAGCACGGTGGCGTCCTCGCGGATGAGCAGGGGGTGTATGTCGTTCCTCGCCGTGGTGGGGACGACCGTCCCCGCCTTGCTCAGGTTGAAGCGGTCGCTCAGGTTCTCCGACTGGACGTCCCCGAGTTCTTCGGGCGGAGTACGGGCGGTCAGCCAGGCCAGTGCCGCGCGCTCCTCGGCGTGGGAGTAGTAGATGTCGTAGTACCTGCCCGCGTTGTCGAGGTGCAGCTGCGGCGGATTCCCGCCGAAGAGCTTGGGCAGCAGGCCGGTCAGGTCGAAGAAGAGCAACAGGACCACGGAGCAGGCGAGCGTTTCGGTCCACCGCCGTCCCACCCATCTGCACACCCACACCAGGCCTGCCGCGATGAAGGGCGCGAAGACGAAGAGGCCCTGCTGGAAGGCGCGCAGTAGGCCGTACTCGACAGAGAGCTGCGGCAGAACGGTGAGCATCCCGATGACCGCGATCATGCCGACGGTCAGTGTCACCTGGTCACGGGTCGGGCGGAATTCCCTGCGCCGCGCCCAGAATGAGGTGACGATGCCGAGCAGCAGGAACACCTGCCACAGCCGTGCGGCCGCCTGTCGCAGGAAGTCGCCGACCGCCGCCACGCCGACCCCGCGGTCCTCCGCCGTCTGCCCGAGCGAGGTGAGGGGGAGGCGGGGCTCCGGTGCGGGCTCGACCGCTCCGGGCGAGGCCACCGACCACGGCACGTACACCCCGGCCGCCCGCTCGACGGCCGTGTCGCGCACGGTGACGGTCTGGAAGTCGCGCAGCCGCTCTTCGGGGCTGCTCCGCGACCCGCCGAACAGGCTGTACGACACATCGGACGACCAGGCCGTCGACTGCCTGCCGCTCGTCACCTCTTGTACGGAGGTGACGAGGGTGGACCTGAGTTGGCCGGCCGTGTTGGTCAGCGGGCCGGTCCACACGAGCGCCGCGCCCACGGCGGCGACGACGATCCACCAGGTCACGAAGGCCGGCTCCCCGCCGGCCACCGGCCGCGCACGCCGGGTGCGTGCGAGCACCCGCCAGCAGAGGTCCGCGACGAGTGCCAGCGCGAGGGCCGCGAGGAAGACGTAAGCCGTGGAGTAGTGCGCCAGGACGACGCCGACGGCCATCAGCACGAAAGTGATCCGACGCCTCAGCAGAGCCCGGCCCTTGTCGGTCAGCACGACCATCGCGCATCCGAGGAAGACGAACGCGACCTCCTGACGGGCCAGGAACATCATGTCCGTGAAGAACGTCGGAAACACCATGAACAGGACGGCCGACAGCACAGCCACGAACGGGGGAGCCACGTTGCGCACGGAGCGGTGGACGAGTACGGGTGCGAGTGCGAAGAGAAGCGGCAGAACGACTTTGAAGATGTACGGGCCGGGGATGTCGGTCAGCCGGACCCAGGACGTCGGCAGCAGGGTGATGCTCAGGCAGGCGTTGTAGGGGTCGGCGAACGTGGCCATGTCCCAGCGGCTCTGGTCCGACGTCAGCCCGAACACCTCGTACTCGCGCTGGATGTCGTGGCCGGTGATGTGCCAGCCTCGCAGCGAGCTGAGGAGCAGCAGTCCGGCGGCGGCGAAGAACAGACCGACTCCCACGACGGACGAGGAGTAGCGCCGGTACCTGATCATCAGGAGCGCCAGGAGAGCCGCGATGGTCACCAACGCGGCGATGCTGACTCCCGAGCCCAGCTGGTTGTTGAGCCGTATCGGCCCCGCGACGGACAGCGCGAGCGCGAGCGTGCCAAGGACCGTCACGGCGACAAGACCGGCCGGCAGGCCCCGGGTGCGGATCCGCAGCCACCATGCGGGAGCGTCCGGGTCCTTGGCCGCCGGGTCCACCGTGACGGCGGCGGCCGTGACCGCCAGGGCCGAGCCGATGGCGAGCGCCGTGCGCGTGAGGGGCCCTTCCACTCCGACGAGCGGAAGTACCGAGTTGACCGTCAGGGCCACGACGAGGGAAGAAAGGACGCTCAGTCCGGCGGCCAGCAGCACGCGCCCGTCCCGCGTCGACACGATGCGGGAGGCGGGCCCGTACCACACCGCGATCGGCGCGCCGAGGAGGAGCCACACGCCGGCCAGGGTCGGCAAGGGGGTGATGGCACCGGGAAGGAGTTCGATGAGAACGGCCAGAGCGGTTGCCGCGAGGACACCCCGGCGGGCGGCGACGCGTCGTCCGACGCGGCCCGCCGCACGCTCCACCGGAGCGACAGCTGTCGTGGGGCCTCCTCGGGTCGGGTTCGTGGTCATGGCTGCGCCAACTCGGGGAGGTTGCGGTTGGAGAGGTAGCTGACCCCCGGACGTCCGGAGATGTGAGTGAGCACCCGCTCCAGTCGGTGCCAGTCGCGGTGCGCGTCGAGCTCCCAGCTGTGGCCCCAGAGGTGGAACACGCCACCTCGCTCGAGGCAGAGGTCGAACCACCTGAGGGCAAGCTCGTCCCACTGGAGGAACAGCTTGGCGGCTGTCCGCGGCCGCAGCCGTGCCAGGCGGAGGGCGACCGGCCCGTCGACGCGGTGGGCGCAGGCGTGGACGGTGGTGGGCAGTTCCAGGGGCGGACCGGCGGCGAGCGAGTTGCGTCGCACGGTGCGCGCGCGCCTGAAGCCCGCGGCGCGGGCGGAATCGATGTGGGCCGCGGTGTACTCGCCGCGCGGATAGCAGAAGCTCGTGACCGCTGTGCCGACCGTTCCCTCGAGTTCCTCTTTGCCGGCGCGTATCTCGTCGGCGGCCGCGCTGTCCGTCAGTCGCGGAAGCCGCTGGTGCGTGAGGGTGTGGCCGCCGATCTCGAACCGCTCGGCCAGCTCGCGGACTCCCGCCGGGGACAGCCGGTCGCGGGCGGCGATCTCGACGTTGTGCGGCGCGATGTAGAACGTGCCGGCGATGCCGTACCGGTCGAGCAGCCTGGCGAGGCGGTCATCGAGCCGGTGCCCGTCGTCCCAACTCGTCGTCACCACGACGCGGGAGTGCACTACTGCCCCTTCGGTCATGGGGTACCCCCCGGGGCCGGAGCGCCTTGGGCGGGCAGCCGGAAGTGCAGACTCTGGCTGCTGTCAAGCAGCGCGACCCGGACGATGACGGACCCCGTCGGCAGCGGCAGTTGGGAAACGGCCGACGCGGGAGCGTCGGAGCGCGGTGTGAGGGCTGTGGTGGTCGATGCCGTGGTGCGGCCGTCGGCCGCTTCGACCGAGACCCGCAGCCGGTGCGTTCGATCGCCGGGCCCGCGGTCGTCCACCGAGACCGGGACGAGTACCGAGCCCCCCGCGACGACCGGGGCGCGGGTGAAGTACAGCTCGGTGTACTGGGCCGGCACCGGTGAGAAGGACTGCTTCAGTTCCTTGCGGACCGCGGGCGTGGACACGGCGACCACCACGGCCACCACGACCGCCAGGAGGAGCAGGAAGACCTTGTTCGATGCGAGCTTGGCAACCGACGGACTGCTCATCGCAGTTCACTCCGTGGGAACACCCGTGAACGGGCTCTGGGACGCTTTCAGCGCACACGCGCGAATTGACACTGCCCCGAGCACGCAAGGCGCACATGACCTCCCGAGGGGGCGATGCCCCGCAGCGGAAGATATCCATCATAAGATGACTTCGTCTATTTACGCCGTATACGTCCATACTGTGCCCTCTCTCGGTCGGAGTCAAGACGCCGAGTGCAGGTCTCCCGCGCGGCCCCGCCCCTTTTCGGCCGTGCACCATAGAGTCGGGTGGTGAGGAGGAACGCTCATGGCACAGGACTCGGAAGCCCGCCCTGCCCGTCGGGCGGGCGACCACGGGCACCGCGGCAGGCTCAGCCGGGAGGTCGTGCTGGCAGCGGCCCTGGAACTCGTCGACCGAGAGGGCCTGTCCGCACTGAGCATGCGCCGCCTCGGCGCCGAACTCGGCGTGGAAGCCATGGCCCTGTACCGCTACGCCAACGGCAAGGACGCCCTTCTCGACGGGCTGGTCGAGGCCCTCTACCTGCAGTTGGAACAGAATCTCGACCGCACGCAGGCCGCCCCGGACGCCGACTGGAGGGCCGGACTGCACCGGATGGCGCGGCACACGTACCAGGCATGCCTCGGGCACCCCCATGTGGTGCCCCTGCTCGCCACCCGCATGCTGGCGGTTCCCCTGGCGCAACGGCCGATCGCGGTCCTCAGGAGTCACGAGCGCATGCTCGCCCTGCTCAGGACAGCGGGGCTCGGGCCGGTCCAGACCGCAGCCGCCTTCCGTGCTGTCACGGCCTGGATCCTCGGATACGTGTCAGTAGAGCTGGGGGCGATGGTGGACAACCCCGCGGAAACCGATCCCTCGTTCCGGCTCGGGCTGCACCGCATGCCGGCGCAGGAACTGCCCACCCTGCGCGAGATCACCCCCGCACTCGCCGAGCGGGGCGGCTACGCGGGCCTCAGCGCCGGCTTGGACGCGCTGCTCGACCGGTTCACGAGCGAGGAGGCGTAGAGGAGGCGTGGAGGAGGCGTGGAGGAGACGTAGGGGAGGACCGTTCAGGGGGACGGCCGGAGCGGGGTCCGGCGCCGGCTGCCGACGCGACCGGCGAGCCGGGTGATCTCCGTGCAGACGCGGTCCACGGAAGTCTCCGGAAGCGTCGGGTACATGGGCAAGGACAGCACCTGCCGGGAAACGGAGTCGGCCCCTGGCAGGCCGTCAGGCGGAGGCTGTACGGTCTGCCGGAAGCGCGCCATGTGGTGCAGCGGTGTGAAGTGGACGGCGGTCCCGATGCCGCGCTCGGCCAGAAGGGCGACCATGTCGTCCCTCTCCGTCCCGAACTCCTCCAGGACGCGCAGTACGTAGAGGTGCCAGGCGTGGCAGCCGTTCCGGGGAGGCGCCGGACACTCCAGCCCGCGCAGCCGGTGCAGGGCCGCCGTGTAGCGGGCCGCGATCACCTCGCGCCGCCGCTGCCGGGCACGCAGATGCGGCAGCTGTGCGCGTCCGACCGCCGCCTGGGCATCGGTCATGCAGGCGCTGTGAGCGGCTTCCTCCGCGCGGCGCGCTCCGCCGTGCCCCGGCAGCCGCCGGGACGCGGCGTGCGATCTGTAGGGCCGTGCGTGGCGGATCCACTCGGCGAGCCGCTCGTCCCCCGTCGTCACCATGCCGCCTTGTCCCACCGGCAGGTTCATGGTGGCGTGGAAGCTGAAGCAGGCGGCTTGTGAACCCGCTCCGACAGGGCGGCCGTCCGCATACGCGCCCAGCGCGTGCGCGGCGTCCTCGACCACGCGGTGCAGCGGCAGACCGGCCGCCTCGGCCAGCTCGGCCACCGGCGCGATGGTCCCCGCGTAGTGCAGGGCGACCATCGCGGCCGGCCGCCCGTAACCGCGGACCGCGCGGCCGACGGTTGCGGGTGACGGCATTGCCGTCGCCGGGTCGACGTCGGCGAGTGTCGGACTCAGTCCGGCGCGCAGGACTGCCCACGCCACATCGCACGGCGCCATGGCCGGCAGCAGGACCCGGCTCCGCGGCGGCAGCCGCAGGGCACGCAGCGACCATTCGATCGCGTCGATGCCGTGGCCCATAGCCACGGCATGGGGAGCTTGCACGTACGCGGCGAACTCGCGCTCGAACTCCACGACCCCCGTGCCGTCGTCCGGCCATCCCGCCGCCGGAATGCGACGGACCGCCTGCCCGGCCTCCAGGCTGAATCCAGGGGCCGCGAACGGCACCGGCTCGCCGGTGACCCGCTCGGACGCGATCGGCGCGGCGCCACGCCGGGTGTCAGGTCCCCGGCCGGGCTGACGGCGGAGCGGTTGAGTGATCATGCGAACCTCACAGGGCGGCCGTACCGCGGCCGGTGAGGGCCTCGGAGGCTTGGGCCGGGTCTCCCGCGGGGAGAGCGGCGGACATGCTCCTGCGGCGGAAACGGTGCACGAAGAGCTGGCAGAGGTTCGCCGTGCCGTCGTGGAGGGCGTGCAGCTTCACTTCACCCCCGCGTACGCGGTACGCGATCGGGACTTCCAGGCAACGGCACCCCGCGACCGTCGCCGCGTTCTTGATCTCCTGAGAGAACGCCATACCCGTCGACCGGACGTCCAGGCTCTGCCAGACGTAGCGGCGGAAAACCCACATGCCCGACTGTGAGTCGTGCAGTCCGTTGCGGAACAGCATGCGGCTCACCAGGCTCAGCGCATGATTGCCCATGGAGTGCGTCGACTGCATCGCATCGCGGTTGCCGGGGCCGAGCCGATCCGTCGTCAAGAACTCCACGTCCAAGGCCTCCAGGACCTTGAGCAGCCCTGGCAGTGCGTCGAACGGGTACGTGCGGTCGGCATCACCGGTGGCGATCACGTCCCCCCGCGCCGCCGCGAACCCCGCGTGGTAGGCGTTGCCGTAACCCCGCTCCGGCTGGGAGACCACACGCGCCCCCAGTGAACGGGCAACGTCCCCCGTTCCGTCGGTGGACGCGTTGTCCACGACAACCACTTCCGTCTCCCAACCCGCTTCCGCCAGCTCCGACAGGGGAACAGCGGCGATCACCGAGGGCAGATTGGGCGCCTCGTTGTAGGCGGGCATGACAACCGACAGACTGCTCATCGCAGGTCACTCCGTGTGGAACACCCTTACGGGTTCTGAGGATTTCAGAGCACGCGCGTCCCCGAGCCTGCACGGCACCCTGCGGACTCCGGCCTCGCGAAGTACAGCCGGAAATATCCGCTGTAGACCAACATCGCCCATTTACGACGTATACGTACACTTTGCGCTGTCTGGTGCCCGGCGTCAAGTGACGGGGAAGGCTCGCCGGCCAGGTGCTTGTCGATCACGAGCCCCCTCAGGTCAGCAACTCCCGGTACAGAGCGCCGTACTGGGCCGCGAACCGCTCGGGTCCGAAGGATTCCTCGACGGTCGCCCGGCCGCGTTCCGCGAGCATGTCCCAGACCCGCGGCTGTTCGAGCAGCCAGGCCAGTTGCTGCCCGGTCCTGCGGGCGTCACCGGCGGGAGCACGCAGAACCGCGTCCCCGAAGTCGGCGAACTGCGGTAGGTCGCTGAGGATGGCCGGCCGCCCGGTGGCCAGCGCCCGCAGGACCATGAGGGGGATGTCCGCCGTGCCGCCGACCACCGGCGGCGGGAAGAGCAGGACGTGCACCGAGGCCAGCAGGGCACGCAGGTCGTCGACGTAGCCCCGCACCTCCACGTCGGTCAGGCCCCCGGCCCCGGCCAGCTCCCTCAGCTCCTCCCGCAGCGCGGTCGTGTTCTGCCCCGGCCGCCCGCGCAGGGCCAGGACCAGCCGGAACAGCGCCCCCGACCGCGCCGCCTCCGCCGCCGCCTCGACGGCGATCGCGGCGCCGCCCTGCGGATCGAGACGGCCGGCGAAGAGGACGGTCGGCACACCCCCGGGGGGCGGCAGGAAGGGCCACTCGCTCAGCCGGATCATGGGCGGGATCACCCGGACGTCGCCGAAGTTCGCGGCGCGCAGCCGCCGGGCCATCGACTCCGACAGCGCGACCGTCGTCCCCAGCGGCCGGGTCCTCGCGAGCAGCCGCGCATCCGTCACACCCGGCACGGTGTGGACGACCGGTCGCGCCCCCAGCATCAGGGGGCGCAGCCAGGAGAAGGCCGGGAAGGCGCGTCCGATCGTCACGAACGCGTGGACCAGATCGGCGCGGCGTGCCGCGACGGCCCCGGCGAGCGCGGCCTGCAGGCGGACCTGAGCGTGCGGCGAGCCGTCCGGGGACCAGAGGCGGATCGCCCGGCCGACGGGCGGCGGCGGCGGGCCGCGCCGCGCCGGCCACTGGCAGAACCAGAGGAAGTCCATGTCGGGCAGGGCTCCGAGTACGTCCCTGGCCAGCGCCACGTCCGAGCCGTCCGCGCCGTCCAGCGGGCTGCTGGTCAGGAGCAGGACACGCGGCGGCCGCGGGCTGACGGTCATGATCCACGTCCGGGGTCGGCCGCCGGCCTTCGTGCCCACGGGCGGTCGCGGCCCTGTTCGGGCCGGCCGAGAACGGGATCCGGGAACGGGACAGGGGGCGCGAGCGTGCGGGGTGAGCCCACGGACCGCCTCCCGCAGGCGGCGGCGCCGCGGCTGGAACGCCTCGGTGCATCAGGAAGACCTCGGGCGCGAGCCGGATGGTCCCGCGCCGGAAGCACGTCCGCCTGGCACGACGCGATCGCGGCGGTCAGGGGGCCGTCGGCCATGGCTCACCCCTCCTGTCCTTCCTCGGCCGTCGCCCGCGGACGGAACCGTCCACCAGACGGCGCGTCAGGGCGAGGTACCGGCCCGTCATCTCGTCCCACGTGTAGTGCTGCGCCGCCTGCCCGGCCTGCCGCCCGAGGGCGCGCCGCGCCGGCTCGTCGGAGGCCAGCATCCGCATCCGGTCGCCCAGCGCGGCGACGTCGAACGGCGGCACGGCGACATCGCCTCCGTCGCGCATCCACCGCAGCGCCGGCAGATCGAAGTGGAGGATCGGCTTCCCGTACGACATGGCTTCGAGCGCCACCAGGCCGAAGGTCTCGTGGCGCGACGGCATGACCAGGAAGGCGCTGTGCCGCAGGAGGTCCCGCTTGAGTCCCTCCCCGGCGAACCCCACCCAGCGGACGCTGCCCGGGTGCGCGGCGAGCAGCGCCGCCAGCTTGCGTTCCTCCGCCTGCGTACCGCTGCCGGCCAGCAGCAGGGGGAGCGGAGGACGGCTCCGCCGGTACGCCTCCAGGAGCAGGTCGAGCCCGTTGACCCAGATGTCGATCCGCCCCAGGAAGAGGATGTAGTCGCCCGCGTCGATCCGGGCATCGTCGATCTGCCGCTGCTCGATGCCGTTGGCGATGACCTGGACGTCCACCCGGGAGCTGAGCCGCCGGACCGCGGAGGCGTCGGCCTCGTTCATCACCACGATGTGCCGGTAGCAGCGCAGCCCGAGCCGCTCGACCAGGAAGAACGGGATGTGGTAGCGGCGCCACAGTGCCTCGGCGCTGTGGCCCGGGTCGATCCCGACGACCGGTGCGCGGGAGAACAGCGGCAGGAAGCTCGTGGAGAACGGTGGGGTGAAGTTCTCCAGCCACGCGTCGTGGGGAAGCCTGCGGGCCAGGAAGGGGAGCAGCGTCAGGAAGAGCAGCTGCCCGGCGCGCGGACCGGCCCAGCGGACCGGGAGATAGACGTAACGGATGCCGTCACGGCGGAGAGAAGCACCGCGTCTGCCGTCCGTCACCACCGTCACGTCGAAGTCGTCCGACAGCCGCCGGGCGACCTTCTCGGCTACCAGGGCGCCACCGCCCCGGTAGCCGGCGTTGCCCGCGCCGTCGTAGATCGAGACGACGATCCGCATCCGCCGCGCCGGGCGCGCGCCCTCCCCGCCGTCCGGGAAACGCCGCGTCCGTACGGTGTCGAGCACCTGCTCCAGCGCCTCGGCCGCGACCCGCGACGGGGCACGCTCGCCGTCGAGCCGTACAACCCGGGGCAGGCTCGAGGCCCAGGCGCGGTAGCGCGCGGCCGGCGATCCGGCCGCCCGCTCCCCGCCGCGCCCCCGCGCTGTGGCGGGAGCGGTCTGCACGAGCAGCGTCAGGTCGTAGCGGCGGACGAGCCGGGCGAGGCGGTCGGAGACCCGATGCCCGGGCGGAAAGCCGAAGGCGACCAGCCCGTCCAGCGGCCCGCCGTCCGTCAGGACGACAGCCGGACGGCCTCGGGTGCGTGCCGACAGCGCGCGCCGCGTGGCACGCGTCCGCACGGCCATGTCACCGGCGTCGAGCAGGGCGTGGGCACGGCGCGCCCACGATCCCCGGCGCGTGGGATCGTCAGGGCGCCGTACCGTCTCCTCCTCATCCCTCACCCGTGGAGGAGAGCCGAACCCACGGCACAGGAAGCAGCCGTGGCAGTGGAGTGTGGTCACCGCGAAGCCGCGCTGCCGCAGCAGCCCGGCCATGCGCCGGACCAGCGAGGACCTGCCCGCGCCGTCGGGGCCGGACACCGCGATCAGGAGAGGCCGCGCCGCGTTCATGAGGTGCGCCTCCGCAGGTGCTCGGTGACGACGAGCGGCACCCGCAGAGCGACCTCGCGGGCCGCCGTGGAGGCCCGCCCGTGGGTCAGCAGGTGCCCGGCGTGCTCCACGCCGGTGCGCAGCGACGTCGTGACGGGCAGCGGTAGGGGGAGCCGTACGTACTCGCCCCGGTCGAGCGCGGCCATCGCCTCGGTCGCGAGGTCCAGGACCCGGTCTCCACCGGCGGACCAGCCCTCCCGGGCGGTCTGGGTGCGCGCCTCGGCCACGACCTCGGGCGCCAGCAGATCGCGCAGCGCGAGGAGTTCGGACAGGTCGAGCGACTGGTTCCGGAACAGTCCGTGGGCCAGCCAGATTCTCAGCCGGTCGGCGGGGCAGGGGACGAGCCAGGCGCGGCCGTCGTGGTCGGGGACGGCGTGGGCGAAGAGGCGGGCCGTCGCCATGACCGGAACGCCGCACCGGGCCACCGAGGTGTGCAGCTGGGCCGGGGGGCCGTCGGGCGGCTCCAGGAGCACCGAGGTGGACCGCTCCAGCCAGTGCGTCGACCGCTTCACGTACCAGCCATGGAGCGCCTCCTGGGCGGCCTTCCAGCGGTCCGTGGGGACGACCAGGTCGAAGTTTCTGTGTACGAGGTCCCCGGACAGGTCGGCCTTGATGAGCACCGTGGGGATGTCCGCCGCGCCCAGTCGGTCCGTCGACTCGACGAGGTTGCGCCGGAAGAGGCGGGTGGCGTCGCTCACCGCGTCGAGCGTCGTGGCCAGTTGGCGGGAGTAGGCCCGCGCGAGTCGGCCCTCGACCTGGTTGCCGCGGGCGACGTCCAGCGCGGCCGCCAGGTCCTCGTCCGACGCGGGCGGCGGGTCGCCCCGCCAGACGGCGTCGACGAGCAGGCGGAGGGCCCGTTCGGGGTCCTGGTCGGTGTCGTACGGCTCCGTGCCGTGCGGCCCGGCCCCGTGCGGGACGACATTCTCCGGGCCGGTCCCGTCCCGCCCGTTCTCGTCGGGGTCGGGGGCGCCCCGGCGGGGGAAGAACCGCCACAGCGCCGCGGTGGCGATCCAGCGCGCCCCGTGCACCGGCCTGACCTCGTCGTGGAGGACGGGCGCGCGCATGGCGACGGGGCCGGCGGTCGTCATGGCCGCATCCCCTGCGGAGAGTCGTGGTCGGCTGCCGCGCTCACCGGCGGAGGGCCCGTGGGACAGGGATGTCCTGCGGGTTCGACAGGTCCCGTGCGTTCGGGGTGTCCGGCGGGTTCCGAGGGGGAGCCGTGTGAGCCGCTGCCGCGTCGGTTGTGCGCGGCGCGGGCGCGGACGGTACGGGAACGCCGGCGCCGGGCGGTCGCCCGCGGGCGGCGTACGGCGGAACGGCAGGTGCGGGCCGTGGGCAGGAGCCGGTCGGTCGCCCGCCGTCCGGGATGGGACGTGGGGCGGTGGGCCGGGACGCTCGGGCTACGGCGCCGGGACTCGGCGGAGGGCCAGTCGGTCACCCGTCTCAGCGGATGCGGAGCGGGTGCCGCCGGTGTCCTGCCGATCGGATGTGACCTCACGGGGAGCTTCTTCCGGCAACCGACCCTGCCAAGGGTCTGTCATGCGTGAAAAATGCCTGACTTCAACCGTTAGCATCGTATATCTGATCCGTCAAGCGTGGTCGACCCGTTCCGCTCGACCCGCGAGACGCGGCGACGGCGCCAAGCGGTGCAGCGCGTTGTGCGGGCGCTCGTCGAGCAGCCCGCCCAGGATGCGCGCACCGTCACGGACCGTGCGGGCGTGCGACAGGCCGTGGCGTCGCGGCAGTTCGAGACTCGGCACCTCGGCGATGCGCAGCCCGTAGTGCAGGGCGTGGGTGACCAGCTCGGCGCCCAGCTCCACCCCGTCCTCCCGCAGGTCGAGGAGGTCGACGAAGCCGCGGCGGAAGGCGCAGAAGCCGTACCAGAGGTCGGTCAGATGCTGACCGTAGAGCTGCCGCGCGATCCGCAGCAGCGCGTTGTGGCCGAGCCTCCGCAGGAGCGGGTAGTCGGCGAAGTCGCCGCCGGCGATGAAGCGCGAGCCCTTGACGAAGTCGTACCCGCTGTCCAGATAGTGCAGGTAGTGCGGGATCTCCTTCGGCGACATGCTGCCGTCGGCCCCCATCAGCACGATGTGCTCGCCGGTGGCGGCGAGCAGCCCCGCGTGCGGGATGTCGCCCGCCGCGCAGTTCCACGGCCCGAGCCTGCGCACGGTCACGGAGGCGAGGGCACCGCTCGTGTCGGTGACCGGGTCGCTGCCGGCGTCCGGCGCCGATGCGCCGCCCGCGTGCCCGACCAGGACCACCTCACGAACGTCGGCCGGTACCTGTTCGAGCAGCCGGCCGGTGTCGCGGTCTCCGGGACGCACCGGAATCACCAGACTCACCGTGCGGGTGTCCGCGTCGGGTGAACGGTCGGTCGACCGGCGCATCGGATGTGGCCCGTTACCCATTGGTACGGCTTTCTCCAGAATCGCGGGAGCGACTCTCAGCATCCTGCGCGGAATGCCGCGACGTCAAGGGCCTCACCGTTCCGTCCGTGCACCAAATTCCTCAGAGGAATACAATCCGTTCATGGCAGGGCGAATTGAGGACTACGCCCTCATCGGTGATCTGGAGACGGCTGCACTCATCGGGACGGATGGTGCTGTCGACTGGTGGTGCGCACCCCGATTCGACTCGCCCGCCTGTTTCGCGGCCATCCTCGGGGACGAGTCCCACGGAAAATGGAGTCTCGCGCCGGTCGGAAATCGCCCGTGCAATCGCCGGAGTTACCGAGGTGATTCGCTCGTCCTGGAGTCGGTCTGGGAATCCGTCTCCGGCGCCGTGCGCATCATCGACTTCATGCCCCCGCGCGAACGGGCGCCGCAGATCATCCGGTTGGTCGAGGGCGTCTCCGGACGCGTCGACCTGCACGGCGAGTTGCGGATGCGTTTCAACAACGGCAGCGTGGTTCCCTGGTCGCGATCGCTCGACCGGCGTACGGTCGCGACCGTGGCCGGTCCGGACGCCGCCTATCTGCGGTGCGGACCGGGCACCGAGATCAGCGTCACCGACGAATGCACCTCGCTCGACGTGTCGGTGACGGCCGGTCAGCGTGTCTCCTTCGTCCTCGGCTGGAGCCCTTCCCATTCCGCGCCGCCTCCGGCGCCCGACGTGGCAGGGGAATTGGCCCGCACGCTCGCCTTCTGGGATGAATGGACCTCACAATTCCAGTACGAAGGCCCCTTTCGCGAGGCCGTGATCCGATCGCTCGTCACCCTCAAAGCACTCACCTACGAACCGACCGGCGGCGTCATCGCCGCGGCCACCGCCTCGCTCCCCGAACGCATCGGGGGAGAGCGGAATTGGGACTATCGATTCTGCTGGCTGCGCGACTCCACCTTCACCCTGTCCTGCCTCCTGCGCAGCGGATACCGACGCGAGGCGCTCGCCTGGAAGGACTGGCTCGTCCGCGCCGTCGCGGGCGACCCCGCCGACCTCCAGCCGCTCTACGGCGTGGCCGGTCAGCGCAACCTCCCCGAGGTACGCGCCGACTGGCTGCCCGGCTACGAGGGTTCCAGGCCGGTCCGGTTCGGCAACGCGGCCGTCGACCAGTTCCAACTGGACATCTACGGCGAGGTGTTGAACACCATCTACTCGGCCGTCCGAGCCGGAGTCGCCATCGACCCGCACCTCTGGAGCCTGATGGCCTCACTCCTGGAGTACGTGGAGAAGCGCCGGAAGGAGCCGGACGAGGGTATCTGGGAAGTGCGCGGCCCGCGCCGCCACTTCGTCCACTCCAAGATCATGGCGTGGGTCGCCGCCGACCGCGCCGTGCGCCTGGCCCGCGTCGCCGGCCTGCGTACCTCCGTCCAGCGCTGGCAGGCCATGCGTCGCGAACTGCGCGACGAGGTGTGCGCGCGGGGCTGGAGCGACGAACAGCAGTCGTTCGTGCAGTACTACGGAGCCCGGCGCATCGACGCGACGGCGCTGCTGATCCCCCGGCTCGGCTTCCTCCCCCCGTCCGACCCGCGTGTCCTGAGCACGGTCGAGGCGATGGGCCGGCTCGACGACCGCGGATTCCTACGCCGGTACGCGGACGTCGGAAACGGCGAGGTGCACGAGGTGGACGGCCTGGACGGCGCCGAAGGGGCCTTCCTGGCCTGTACGTTCTGGTATGCGGACGCCCTGGCGATGACGGGGCGTCCGACCGACGCCCGTACCGCCTTCGAGCGGGTCCTCGACGTCCGCAACGACGTCGGACTGCTCGCCGAGGAGTGGGACCCGCACGCGGGCCGTCAGCTGGGCAACACGCCCCAGGCGCTCAGCCACGTCGCCCTGGTGAACACCGCCTTCACCCTCTTCGGCACCCGCCGCCACGCCCGCTCACCCGCCGGCCGCGCGGCCGCGCACCCCTGACCTTCACAGGTCGCCGGTTGATCACCGGCGCCGCCCGCCCCGGAACGACCGCTCGGCGATTCGTTCGGGTGCGTCCAGCGGGCGCAACGGACCGCGCCGGGTTCGAATCGGAGCATGGCTCCCTACGACAGGCTCCGCACCGACGGTCGCGCGCAGCCGCTGGAGACCGGCACCTGGTGGTACGCCGCCGTCGCCGGGGAAGCGGCCGACTCCTTCAGCGCCCGCGTCCGCAAACGGACCCGGCGCGCCTGCCTCGGCTCGGTCCTGCTCATGGCGGTCGTCTACGCCGGGCTCGTCCTGACCGCGACCGGGCAGCGCTGGGAGAACGCCGTCCTCACCGGCAGGCTGACCGACGAGACGCTGGCCGCCGCCCACGAGGCGAACCGGACCCTCCAGCACATCACCGTCTACTCCCTCGCCGTCGCCCTGCTCGTCCTGACCGCCATCGGGATGATCCGCCGCCGGTACGCGCTCACGGTGGCCGCGCTCGGCACCGTCGCCGTCTCGCTGTTCCTGGCCGAGGTGCTCAAGCGCTACCTCCTGGTCCGCCCCGACCTGGTCGAGGCGCCCCCGCACCTGACGCAGAACAGCTTCCCGAGCGGACACACCACGATCGCGATGAGCGTGATGTTCGGGCTCGTGCTCGTCGTCCCGTACCGGGCCCGCGGCCTCGCCGTCGGCCTCTGCGCCCTGTGGGCCACGGCCGTGGGCGCCTACACCGTCGCCGCCGGCTGGCACCGGCCCAGCGACGCGATCGGCGCCGACCTCCTCGTCCTCGCCGTGGCGTGCGGATTCCTCGCACTGCTCGCCCGCCGGGGCAAGGTCGCCCCCGCCCGCCCGCGCCGCTTCCCGCTGCGCACCCTCTTCGTCCTGGTGCCCCTGTCGCTCGTCGCCCTCGGCGGCCTCGGCCTGGGGAGCCTCCTCCTGGTCGACTCGATGTTCGTCCTCGACCCCACCGACCCGTCCGCCCCACGCGTCGCCTACCAGGCAGGACACGCCCTCGCCGCCGGGGCGGGCGCGGCCGCCGCGCTCCTGCTGCTCGCCCTGCTCCGCCGCGTCGACCTGGGCGCCTGCCCCACCCCGTACCGGCTCACCGGCACCCTCGTCACCGAGCAGGCAGGGCCCTTTCCCACCGAGGGCGATCACGAGATATCTTGATGTCGAGCAATCTCGCAGACGCAGACGTGGAGCGGAGCACACCCGGTGACTGACTCGACCATCATCTACACCCACACTGACGAGGCGCCCGCCCTGGCGACGTACTCGTTCCTGCCCGTGATCCAGGCCTACGCCTCGACGGCCGGGGTCAATGTCGAGACCCGTGACATCTCCCTGGCGGGCCGCATCATCGCCGGCTTCCCCGAGCGTCTCGAAGAGGGCCAGCGCATCGAGGACGCCCTCGCCGAGCTCGGCGCGCTCGCCAAGACGCCCGAGGCCAACATCATCAAGCTGCCGAACATCTCGGCGTCCATCCCGCAGCTGAAGGCCGCGATCGCCGAGCTCCAGGCGCAGGGCTACGCCCTCCCGGACTACCCGGACGACCCGCAGACCGACGAGGACAAGGACGTCCGCGCCCGTTACGACAAGGTCAAGGGCAGCGCCGTCAACCCGGTCCTGCGCGAGGGCAACTCCGACCGTCGCGCCCCCGCCTCGGTCAAGAACTACGCCAAGACGCACCCGCACCGCATGGGCGCCTGGTCGGCCGACTCCAAGACCAACGTCGCCACCATGGGCGAGAACGACTTCCGCTCCACCGAGAAGTCCACGGTCGTCGCCGAGGACGGCACGCTCCGCATCGAGCACGTCGCCGCCGACGGCACCACCACCGTGCTGCGCGAGTCCGTCCCCGTCCTCGCCGGCGAGGTCGTCGACGCCTCGGTCATGCACGTCGCCGCCCTGCGTACCTTCCTCGGCGAGCAGATCGCGCGCGCCAAGGCCGAGAACGTGCTCTTCTCCGTGCACCTCAAGGCCACGATGATGAAGGTCTCCGACCCGATCATCTTCGGCCACGTGGTGCGCGCCTTCTTCCCGGCCACCTTCGCGAAGTACGGCGAGGTCCTGGTCGCCGCCGGTCTGTCCCCCAACGACGGCCTCGGCACCATCCTCAAGGGCCTGGAGAAGGTCCCCCACCTCGGCGAGGAGATCATCGCCTCCTTCCAGGCCGAGATCGCCGAGGGCCCGGCCCTCGCCATGGTCGACTCCGACAAGGGCATCACCAACCTGCACGTGCCGTCCGACGTCATCGTCGACGCCTCGATGCCGGCCATGATCCGCACCTCCGGCCACATGTGGGGCCCGGACGGCCAGGAAGCCGACACCCTCGCCGTCCTCCCGGACAGCAGCTACTCCGGTGTCTACCAGGCCGTCCTCGACGACTGCCGCGCGAACGGCGCCTTCGACCCGTCGACCATGGGCTCCGTCCCGAACGTCGGCCTCATGGCGCAGAAGGCCGAGGAGTACGGCTCCCACGACAAGACCTTCGAGATCGCCACGGCCGGCACCGTCCGCCTCGTGGACACCGCGGGCAACGTGGTCCTGGAGCAGGAGGTCGCCGAGGGCGACATCTTCCGCGCCTGCCAGACCAAGGACCTGCCGATCCAGGACTGGGTCAAGCTCGCCGTCACCCGCGCCCGCGCCACCGGCTCCCCGGCCGTCTTCTGGCTGGACGAGACCCGCGCCCACGACGCCCAGCTCATCGCCAAGGTCAACGCGTACCTGGCCGAGCACGACACCGAGGGCCTGGACATCAAGATCCTCGCTCCGGTCGAGGCGACGACGTTCTCCCTGGAGCGCATCCGCCGCGGCGAGGACACCATCTCCGTCACCGGCAACGTCCTGCGTGACTACCTGACCGACCTCTTCCCGATCCTGGAGCTGGGCACCAGCGCCAAGATGCTGTCGGTCGTCCCGCTGATGGCGGGCGGCGGCCTCTTCGAGACCGGCGCCGGCGGCTCCGCCCCGAAGCACGTCCAGCAGCTCGTCAAGGAGAACTACCTCCGCTGGGACTCCCTCGGCGAGTTCTTCGCCCTGGCCGCCAGCTTCGAGCACCTGGCCACCACCACGGGCAACGCCCGCGCCCAGGTCCTGGCCGACACCCTCGACCGCGCCACCGGCACCTTCCTCAACGAGGACAAGTCGCCGACCCGTCGCGTCGGTGGTATCGACAACCGCGGCAGCCACTTCTACCTGGCCCTGTACTGGGCCCAGGAGCTGGCCAAGCAGACCGACGACGCGCAGCTCGCGGAGGCCTTCGCCGGCCTCGCCAAGACCCTGACCGAGCGCGAGGAGACCATCGTCTCCGAGCTCAACGCGGTCCAGGGCTCCCCGGTCGACATCGGCGGCTACTACCAGCCCGACCCGGCCAAGGCCGCGGCCGTGATGCGCCCGTCCGCCACCTTCAACGAGGCCATCGCGTCCCTCGCCTGACACCGGCGCGACAGCTGTTCCGCCCCGGCCGGAATTCCTCCGGCCGGGGCGGTCCCGTCGGTGGCGGATGTGGCATCCGGGTGTGAACCTGGATGGATGAGCTGGGCATCATGGACGACCCCCGGCGTCTACACCGGGCGAGGTGGGGTACTCACCGACGAGGTCGGTACGGTCACGGGCGACATGACCGTTCACACCACCTGGGCAGATGGCGAAGCACGCGTAGCCGTGCAGTACACCGGCGCATCCGACTGGTTCACCATGGCGGGCAGTCCGGTCCCGTGCTCCTCCGAGGCGGAGAGCCGCGAACTCCACGAGGCCGCGGTCGAAGCGGTACGGGCAGGGCAGGCGGCGACCGTGCCGTACCTGCCCCACCCACCCGCCTAGAAGCGTCGGCGCAGAAGTGCCGGCCGCAAAGTGTTATCCCGCCCGCTCCCACGGGTCTCCTCAAGGCGGGGACGGTCAGAGGCCAGGACGAGGGAGCAAGGCACATGCACAGCGACGAGCGCGGCACGGCCGCACTGGTGGCCGCGGCCGCGGCGGGAGACACGCACGCCGGTGAGCGGCTCGTCCGCGCGTACCTTCCGCTGGTCTACAACATCGTCGGCCGCGCGCTCGACGGGCACGCGGACGTGGACGACGTCGTCCAGGAGACGATGGTCCGCGCCCTCGACGGCCTGCCCGGACTGCGCGACCCCGCCCGCTTCCGGTCCTGGCTCGTGGCCATCGCGATGAACCAGATCCGACGCCGCTGGCACGAACGGCAGCACGGCCCCGTCCCCGGCCTCGACCGGGCGACCGAGCTGGCCGACCCCAACGGTGACTTCGTCGACCTGACCATCCTCCGGCTCGGCCTCTCCGGTCAGCGGCGCGAGGTCGCCGAGGCCACCCGCTGGCTCGACGACGGCGACCGCGACGTGCTCGCCCTGTGGTGGCTGGAGACCGGCGGCGAACTCGGCCGCGCCGAGCTGGCGGAAGCCCTGGAGATCACCCCGGCCCACGCCGCCGTCCGCGTCCAGCGGATGAAGGAGCGCCTGGAGACGGGCCGGACGGTCGTACGAGCGCTGGCCACGCGGCCGCTCTGTGCGGAGCTGGCCGGGCTGACCGCCGACTGGGACGGCCGCCCCTCCCCGCTCTGGCGCAAGCGCCTCGCCCGCCACACGGCGCACTGCGCCCGCTGCGTCCCCGCCCGCGCCGACCACGCCCCGGCCGAAGCCCTCCTGGTGGGCCTCGGCCTCGTGCCCCCGCTGCTGCTCCGGGCCGCGGCGAGCCCGGAGAGCCAGACGGCGGCCTGGGCGGCGGACACCGTCGCGGCCGACGGGAGCCCCGGCAGCCTGGGGACCCAGTCAGCCGATGTGGGCGGGCTCGGGACGGGTGGTGCTGGGGCCTCGCTGCGGCGGGCCTGGGCAGCGGGGGCGGTGGCCGTCGGCGTACTCGGCGCGGTCATCCTCCTCGTACCGTCCGAGCCGGAGGCGCGCGAGCCCGCGCCCGCCGCGCCCGTGGCGGCGCCCCCGGCGCCGACGACCGCACCCCGGCCCAGCCGTACCACCCCGACCCCCACCCCCACGCCCACCCCCACGCCCACCGCCACTCCGACCCCGACGCCCACGCCGGCGCGTACGGCCGCCGTCTCCGCTGAGGAGCGGCTGACCCGGCTGGTCAACCAGCGGCGGGCGGAGGCGGGTTGCCCGCCCCTGCGGACCGACCCCCGGCTCGCCGGGGCGGCCCGCGCCTACGCCCGGGACATGGTGCGGCGCGGCTACTACGCGCACAGCAGTCCCGAGGGCCGGTTCGCCGACAAGCGGATCTCGGCGGCCGGATACGCCTGGTCCGCTTGGGCCGAGAACCTCGCGCGCGGCAGCGCCGACCCGGCCGCGACCTTCGACGGCTGGATGGACGGCGCGATGCACGAGCGGAACATGCTGGACTGCGGATACCGCGACACCGGCGTCGCCGCCGTGCCCGGGCCCGACGGCACGGTCTGGGTGCAGAAGCTGGCGGCCCCCGCGTCCTGAACTCGCACCGGCGGCCGGGCGGGCCGGATCAGCGCCGGGTGCCGAAGTTCTGCACCCACCACGGTCCGTTGGCCGTCAACGTCACCCCGACGCCGATGTCCTTGAACGAACAGTTGAGGATGTTGCGCCGGTGGCCGCCGCTGTCCATCCAGTCCTCCATCGCCCGCGCGGGGGTCTTCGGGCCGCGGTGGATGTTCTCCGCCCAGCTCGACCACGGGTAGCCGGCCGCCGTGATCCGGTCGCCCGCGTCCTTGCCCTCAGGCGTGTTGTGGTCGTAGTAGTCGCGGTCCGCCATGTCGTCCGCGTGCGCCTGCGCCGACTCGCCCAGTCGGCCCTCGGCGCGCAGCGGCGCACAACCGGCCTTCTCCCGCTCGGTGTTGGCGAGAGCGACGACCTGGTCGATGTACCGCCCGACCTTCCCGCCGCCGGACGACTTGGGCGCCAGGGCGGCGGGCTTCTCCGGGGCGGGCGCCTGCGCGGGTGAGGCGGCCTTCGTCGGGGGTGCGGCGGGCGGCGGCACGGACCTCTCGACGAGGGGCGCCACGTTCGTCAGGCTGGCCGCGTCCGAACGGGTGCCCGCCCCGGACGGGCTCCCCGGCGCCAGGGACGCCACGTACGCCCCGGTGGCCACCGTGAGGACGACCGTCACCGTACCCGCGAGGGTGACCGCGGTACGGAAGGACAGCGCCCGGCGGGCAGGACGGCCCGCACCCCCGCCTCTGCGGTGGCGCCCACCGCCGGTGGTCCGCTGTTCGTCGGGCTGGGGCGCGTCATGGTGCTGCATGGGCTCCGCTCTCTTCTCCGGGGTCGCCGGACGGTCCGGCGCGGGGGAGAGCCGCCGGGGCGGCGGTCATAACACTTTCCGGCCCCGATCCCGCCGACACACCTCGTCAACGCGGTCCGTCAACACGCCGCGCCGCTGGGGTCACCACATCACCCGTGCGGCACGACCGCCACCGGGCACGGCGCCAGATGGAGGGCGGCGTGCGCCACGCGTGTGCGGGCGCTACCGGCCCGGCCGGTAGCGCCCGCGTGTGAGCACCCGATGGCGGCGACGCCTCAGTGGGGAGGCGCGGCTTTCGCCGCGCGCTCCCGATTCCGCGCCGGCACGTCTAGAAGCAACGCCGTTCAGTTAAGGGCGGGGCCGGGGCGTCAAGGGCTGCTCGTGAGCATGGTGATGTTGATGGTGGCTTTGTAGGTGGTCCGGTCGATGGCGGGTCCGCGTGCGTTGTATTTGGAGATCGCTCGTTTGACGATGCGGTCTTTGGTGCGGATCCGCCGGGCGGGCAGGAGGTGGGCCAGCACGTTGCGGCCGATGGCTCCGACGAGGTCGGTCACGCTATCGGCGGTGATACCGGCGGCCAGGACCAGCTGGTCGCGTGCGGCGGCGAGGGCGGTGGTGAATCCGGCCCGGTCCGGGTCGGTGCCCGGGACGCTGTCGGTGGCATCCGTCATCGCGGTCCGCAGCGCCTGGTAGGCGGTCAGCAGCTCCGCGTAGGCGGTCTCGATCTCCCAGCGCTCGTGGTAGAGCCGGACGAGTTCACCGGCCGGGTGCGTCGAGGGGTCGGTGAG
>NZ_JAUPWM010000731.1:0-248 GCF_032436795.1 Streptomyces sp. P9(2023) | reverse complement strand
CCCTCCGCGTCCAGCGCTTCGTCGTTCGCAGTCTCGGCGACGGCGAGCGCGCCGGGCGTGAGCCATCCGCCCGCGCGCAGGCTCGCCAGCGCCGGCGCGGTCAGGTCCTTGCGATACGGTGCATCGAGGAGCGCGAGCGAGAACGGCCCGCCCGCACCCGCCGCCATCGGCCCCAGGTCACGCGCGTCGCGCCGCCAGATCTTCGTCGCGCCCGTCAGCCCCAGCGCCTCGACATTGGTGCGGATGAG
>NZ_JAUPWM010000730.1:0-248 GCF_032436795.1 Streptomyces sp. P9(2023) | reverse complement strand
GGCTAGTGGAGCGTCCGCCGGAGCCATGTCAGCGGGGACGGGGGTCGGCGCCCGCCACGAACCTGGTTGGCTTCGTGGCGCCGTCACAGGGGCGACCAGGTCAACGATCGCGCGGACCAACTCCTGCTGAAACGGGTTGAGCACTTCGAAGTCTGCGAGCAGCCCCTCCCACTCGCCCGCCGAGAGCACTTGACTGAGGGGAGTAATCGCGCGTACGCCGCCGGTCTTTGCCTCGGAAATCACAGCCC
>NZ_JAUPWM010000143.1:0-496 GCF_032436795.1 Streptomyces sp. P9(2023) | reverse complement strand
ATCGTGAGGATCGATAACTTAAAGGGGAATAGTGTGCGTACGGTCATACTTTTTGCCAGCCAGGCAGCCCCACCAACAGAGCTTTAAGCTGCTTCGCGGCGACAGGGGTCACCCCATCTTGGTGATGACGGGGCCAATCTTGAAAGCGGCCTTTGCTCAGGCGTTTATTGATTAACCAGAAGCCAGAGCCGTCATAACATAATGCTCTAAGCATGGTTTGACGGCGGTTGGTAAACACAAACAGGGTTCCGCTACGAGGCGACTGTTTTAGCTGATGACGACACAGGGCGGCGAGTCCATCAATACCACAGCGAAAATCGGCTGGTTGAGTCGCAAGCAGGATTTTACTCTCAGCAGTCAGGTGGATCATTTTACTTCTCCTGCTTCTTGTATCAGAGCTCGCAATAAGTCAGGAGAGACAAGGCCGCTGATACGGATCTGACTTGAATTAGGAAGAGTGAGCTGAAGGCTCAGGTCTGATTTAGGTAGTAAATCA
>NZ_JAUPWM010000729.1:0-248 GCF_032436795.1 Streptomyces sp. P9(2023) | reverse complement strand
TGGCTGGCCGCCAGCACTTGTGCCTTTAAGCGCACTTGATATTCTGCAGCTAGATGAGTCAGCTCAAGAATACGCTGTGGATCGAAATTGACATTGGTTAAGGTAGCAAAGAAAGCTTTAGGAGCCCATTGATTGATCTCATCGTCAATGATATTGAACGAGTAGGCTTGGTTTGCCCAAAATGAAACGCCTTGCAATGTATAGACCAAGATGTCTTGTAAGTCAGAAACTTCCGCGGTCTTGCCACA
>NZ_JAUPWM010000728.1:0-248 GCF_032436795.1 Streptomyces sp. P9(2023) | reverse complement strand
CGGTAACTTCATTCTTGGAACCTGTTTTTTGCGTCTTCTGACGATCTGTTCAGAGTTGACCAAAACGGAACGTTTTAGAACCTGTCCAAATGGTCAAGTATTTTGAACCAGTAAGTTTACTACAACAACCCAAGCGAGAATATGCAAAAAATCGCGATGAGCGTCGCGCCCCCGCATCGCCGCGGCGGGCTTGACATGACGGGCACGCGCAGCCTTCCTGCCGATAGAACCGGAGCGCCCATGACTCA
>NZ_JAUPWM010000727.1:0-248 GCF_032436795.1 Streptomyces sp. P9(2023) | reverse complement strand
CGCCAGCCGTAACCGCGCCAGCCCCAGCCGCGACGCCACCAGACCTTCTCGATCTTGGCGGAGGTGCCGGGCGTGGCAGCAGCGTTGGTGTCGACAGCCGGAGCGACGATCGCCGGAGCGGCCGACTCGGCGGTGAGGCCGCCCGCGGGGGCGGCGACAGCGGCGACGGGCGCCGCGAAAATAAGTGCTCCAAGGAGCCCCAGCATCTTGGGCTTCACATTTCCCTCCATTCTCTCCGCTTTGCACGC
>NZ_JAUPWM010000726.1:0-248 GCF_032436795.1 Streptomyces sp. P9(2023) | reverse complement strand
GTTGAGGATTTTGTCCAGACGCATCAGGTTCTTGTAGGAAACCAGAGACGCAGGGATTGCAGGAGCACCACCAGAAGCCGGAGTTTCTTCACCGGAGATTTCGCTGTCAGCAGTTGCAGCACCGGCATAGATGATCGTACCAGCAGCAGCCAGCAAATCCTTCTGAAGAACGTCTTCAGTGATTTCGTTGGCACCGTTGAGAAGCTCACGAGAAAGATGCTTCATCAGGCCATCGTCACTGTCGAACA
>NZ_JAUPWM010000725.1:0-248 GCF_032436795.1 Streptomyces sp. P9(2023) | reverse complement strand
CTGCAACGACAGTATGCTGATCAGCTCGATTGTTATGCGATTGATTTGCTTGATAGTCAATTAGATCAGAAAGTTGCGCAGCTTTGTCGTCAGTATCGTTTTGATCATTTAGTCAGCTGTGCGGGAATATTAAGCATCGGGAGTGTTTCTTCAATGCCTATTGAAGAAATTAGGAAAATGTTTGAGGTTAATACTTTTGCTGCCATGAGCATTATTCAGAATGTAGCCAAGGGAATGAAACAACGGAA
>NZ_JAUPWM010000142.1:0-498 GCF_032436795.1 Streptomyces sp. P9(2023) | reverse complement strand
CTAGATGATTGAGTCCAATGTTCGTCCTGGTCGCGACCATGGCGAAGGGCGCCCGTTGGTCAGTGTGTGAAGACAAACCTGGACGCCCTTCTGGCGGCACTGTACGTGTTCATCGACGACCACGTGGCGCCTTGTCGCCGGATCGGGCGACCCCCGAAACTGACGGACGCCGAACTGCTGTGCCTGGCGGTCGCCCAGGTCCTGCTCGGCTTCCCCTCGGCCCGGCACTGGATCCGCTTCGCCCATGCCCGGCTGGGACACCTGTTCCGCTACCTTCCCCAGCAGTCCGCCTACAACAAGCGCCTGAACGCCGCAGGCCCGCTGATCAGCCGCGCGATCGAGGCGCTGGCCCGGCAAGTGCCCACCTGGCACGACGATCTGCGGCTGATCGACTCCACCCCACTGCCCTGCGCGGCCTCCCGCGAGACCGTCAAACGCTCGGACCTGGCCGGACACTGCGGCTACGGCTTCTGCCGCAGCCACTCCCGCTTCTTCTGG
>NZ_JAUPWM010000724.1:0-249 GCF_032436795.1 Streptomyces sp. P9(2023) | reverse complement strand
CCGAGCGCCGCGAAAACGCCGACGGGCGGGCGGAGGTCCGTAGCGAAGCGGACGCCCCACGCGACCGCGTGACCGGCCAGCAGTACGCCCGCGAGATAGAACAGCGCCGGCCTCCATCGCTGGAACACCCCTCCCTTCGTGCTATCGTGTCGCATATCGGACGATTGTGGACTTCAGGTATATCTGTACGGGACCGATGCAGGCAGGCTAACGCTGACCCCGGATCGTTGGGTCCAGTGAATATCAAAC
>NZ_JAUPWM010000723.1:0-249 GCF_032436795.1 Streptomyces sp. P9(2023) | reverse complement strand
CACACCAATGCTCAAACCTTTTACTGCTTGTTCCAGCGACACCGCTTTCAGACTTATATCCGGACATATCTACCTCGGCATTTTAGCCACGCCAAACTGGCTTTCATTGAGCGATTTGCATTTGGTGCAGCGCAACCTTGGCTCTAGGCCAATTATGATCGTCTGCGTGCCGAACTTGCGCAACATCTCCCGCATCTCGATTTTTCCGTAATGACCACATCTAAAACAGAAACCATACAGCTCGTACCA
>NZ_JAUPWM010000722.1:0-249 GCF_032436795.1 Streptomyces sp. P9(2023) | reverse complement strand
CAAGAGCCCGCCCCAGCGGATCCGTGGCCGGACCGCGCGGCGCGGGCGCGACCAGGCTGCGACCCGCCGACCCGCCCTGCTCGCCGTCTTGCGGCTGGCCCTCGCTGCCCTGAGTGCCGTCTTCACCCTCGCCCTGTTCTCCGCGCAGCGCCTTGCCCAATTGCCGCATCCCATCGCGCATCGCGCCGATGGCGTCGGCCTGCCGTTCCATCGCGCCGCCGGGGTCGCCCTGACGCAGCGCATCCTCGG
>NZ_JAUPWM010000721.1:0-249 GCF_032436795.1 Streptomyces sp. P9(2023) | reverse complement strand
GGTATTTCTCGCTCCGGGCCGCTGGCCGAAATGAGCCTGGTCGATATCGACGACGTATTGCACGTCAATGCTCGCTCCGCTGCGTTGGCCTCGCAGGCGGCCATTGCGCATCTTGGCCAGGGTGGGCGAATCATCACCATCGGATCCTGCCTGGCCGAACGGGTGCCCTATCCCAATCTGACGGTGTACTCGATGTCGAAGTCCGCGCTGTTGGCTTTCACTCGAGGCCTGGCTCGTGAACTCGGACCA
>NZ_JAUPWM010000720.1:0-249 GCF_032436795.1 Streptomyces sp. P9(2023) | reverse complement strand
ACCAAGCCCGCGTAGGTATTCGGGAAAAGCTCGCAAACATTGCGACCAATCAACTGCTCCTGGGTCAGCCCGAACAATTCCAGAAAGCGTGGGTTGGCAAAGGTATAGCGCCCGTTCAAATCCTTCAGGGCCATCATGACCGTGCTGTACCTGAGCCATCCGACGGCTCGTTAGAACGACATCTACCCAGTAGCAGCGCCGGGCGCTGCTTTTTTCATGGCGAAAATATTTATGAAAATACTTTCCAAA
>NZ_JAUPWM010000719.1:0-249 GCF_032436795.1 Streptomyces sp. P9(2023) | reverse complement strand
CTATGACTGTAATTGAGAGAGTAGGTTTGGGCTTGAAGCGGATTGGTGACAATCCCGCTGATCTATACCTTGACGCAAATGGTAATTTGGGGCTAGTCTATAACGCAGAAGCCGTGGGCCAGCATGCGCGTCAGAGATTGATGACCTATGAAGGTGAATGGTTTTTAGATAAAACTGCTGGGGTGCCCTGGATCAGGGAAATTCTGGGAAGCGCCTATGACGCGGTGTTAGCAGAAAGCGTGATCAAAG
>NZ_JAUPWM010000718.1:0-249 GCF_032436795.1 Streptomyces sp. P9(2023) | reverse complement strand
TGCCCCTTGCTCCTTTCACGCTCACCAATATGCTCGCCGGAGCGTTTCACCTTAATTTCCGCGACTACATGATTGGATCGACCCTGGGCATCGTGCCGGGGCTGGCAGCGGTGATCCTACTCGGCAGCCAGCTCGGCGCGCTATTCACTGCCGCCTCCAAGCAGGAGTTGGCACTGGCAGTGGCCGGTTTGGTGGCGGGCATTGGCTTGCTTTGGCTACTCAAGCGCGTGGCGACTGCCCGCACGGCCA
>NZ_JAUPWM010000717.1:0-249 GCF_032436795.1 Streptomyces sp. P9(2023) | reverse complement strand
GCCTTCGATGCCGGCACGGCAGCGACCCTCTTCGGTTTGCCCTACGTCCGCGTTGCACTCGTGCGGGCGTATTTTGCCGCCGTCACCAAGGTCCGCTCGGGAAACTGATCGCCGCCGGGCGGGCATGGGCGCGGGGTGAACTGTTTCAGGATCGCCTCGCCGATGATGCCGACCAGGACGCCCGGCTTTGGGGGCTGCAACTGGCTGAACCTATCGCAGCCCCGCATGAAACCGCGCTTTGGGCAGAAC
>NZ_JAUPWM010000716.1:0-249 GCF_032436795.1 Streptomyces sp. P9(2023) | reverse complement strand
CGGGCATGCGTTTGCTGGCGATGTGGGATAACGGCTTCCGAGTCATCACCAACAAGCAGCGGCCCATCGTCACCCCCGAGGATCTCGACGGCCTGCGTATTCGTACTCCCAACAGCCGCCAGCGGGTAGCGATGTTCAATGCGCTAGGGGCCAATGCCACGCCGCTGGCGTTTGGCGAGGTGTATTCCGCGCTCGATCAAGGTGTCATTGACGGTCAGGAAAACCCTGCCCATGTCGCCATGTCTTCAC
>NZ_JAUPWM010000040.1:0-64251 GCF_032436795.1 Streptomyces sp. P9(2023) | reverse complement strand
CTTCACGGGCGGGCGGCACGGCCGGGGAGTCGGGCGGGGCGGGCATGTCCCGCAGGGCTCGGACGGGGGAGGTCGGCGGCAGGACCACGGGCACGACCTGGAGGAGCGCGCCTACGGCGAGGACGGCCCGTACGTCGAGCTGCCCAAAGCCGGAGACTGGCAGACTCTGGGGACTGTGTCTCGCGGCTTGGGTGTAGCTGAGGATGGGACAGGCTGTTCTGCCGAGGTTGAGTTGGACAGATTCCCTCGCGCGGGTGAGGCAGCGGTCGGCACCGGGGCCATCGTTCGTCCGCCCGTGCGGACGCACGACCATGAAGGCCAGACCCGATCCGCAGACCGCGCGAGGAAGGCACCGCCGGCCTGCGCGGTCCTGTGGATCCGCGGTTACTCGTACGTCTCCTTCCGCCGGACGGCGTGTCGGCGGTCGCCCTGGCCGGAGCCATTCACGGCGGTGAGCGCCGGGAGGGCCGTGCCGGTGTTCCAGAGGCCGAGGTGGTCGCGGTGCACGGCGAGGACGGCGTTCTGGACGGCGCAGCGTTCGGCCGGGCCGCTGAAGTACGTCGTGGTCACGAAGATCGCGACGTCTGCGCGGAAGTGGACCTGTGAGCCGAGGAGGTCGCGGACCTCGCCGCTGGATATCTTCCGCTTCGGGTTGTAGCGCTTGCACTGAATCACCATCGTGCGGCCGTCCGGCAGCCGTCCGCGTACGTCGGCCCCGTCGTCGCCCGTGCGGCCGACCCGGCGGACCTCGGTGCAGCCGTCCCGTCGGCAGAGGTCGGCCACGAAGTCCTCGAACTCCGTGGCTTCCATCGCGTCGACCTCGGCGAGGGTCCGATGGCCGGCGCTGACCGCGTTCTCATGGCGCCACTTCTCGTCGTCACCTCGGATGAGCCGGTCGGTCTTCCACAGCCACCACCCGCCCCCGCCGACTGTGCCGAGAGTCAAGGTCCCTACGACGTAAGGCCAGATCACCGACCAGAGCAGCACAAGCAGGGCCACTCCGGCGATGCCTGCGATCAATGCCGCCTTGCGCCGGTCCTCCCGCCGTTTCCGCGCGGCCGAACGGCGCCGATTCTTGCGAACTGCCACCCCGTTCCCCTCCCTTGGTCTCAGAGCAGCAGTCTGGGCAGGGCGACGCGTGTCAGTAAGAGCGCCCGTTGGCCATGGCTCGTTCCTCGCGACCCGCTGCGGAGGCGGCGGCAGCCAGCAGCGCGGCCACGAGGGAGAAAGCTGCCAGGGCAGCGAACAAGTGGGGGTAGCCGCCCAGAGGGGCGGCCAAGGCGGCACCGGCCCAGGGGGCCAGGGCAGCCGCCAGGTGGGCCGGGGCACCCAAGATGGCCGAGAGGCGGCCGTAGTCGGTGGTGCCCCAGCGGTCGGTGACGGCGGTGGCCTGAAGCAGGGTCAGGTTGCCTCGTACGACACCGGCCAGGACCGCCAGCACGACCAGTAGCGGCATCGGGCCGGGTATCAGGGCGAGGGCAGCTGTCGTCGCTGCGCCCAGCGTGATCAGGGTGACGGTGCGGACGGTGACCGAGGTACGGGCGGCAAGGCCGGAGTACAGGGTGCGGCCGAAGCTCTGGCCGGCTCCGCCGAGGCCGAGTGCCCAGGCGGCGGTTGTCGCATCGGCGCCGCGTTCGGTGAGGAGCGGGATCAGGCCCATCACGACGGCGTACATGGCGAAGCTGGAGAGGGTGAAGGCTGCTGCCAGGAGGAGGAAGGGGCGGCTGCGGGGAATGGGGGTGTGATCGGAGGCGGGTGGCGGCGGTGGGGCGGCCGGCCAGGGGGCACGAAGCGCCAGGGCATGCGCGGGGATGGTGACTGCGGCCAGGATCACCGCGAGGACCACGTACGTGGCGCGCCAGCTCAACCGCTCGGCGAGGGCTGCGGTCAAAGGCGCGAAGACCGTGGAGGCGAGTCCGCCTGCGAGCGTGACGATCGTCAGGGCGCGGACGCGGTCGGGCCCCCACCAGCGGGTGAGGGCGGCGAAGGCGGGCGGGTAGAAGGTGGCGGCCATGGCCACGCCCGCGAGCAGCCAACCCACGCAGAATGCAGCGAGATTGGGGGCGGCCGCCATCACCAGTAGGGCAAGCGTGCCGAGCACGGAGCCGGCGGTCATCACGGCACGCGGCCCTCGGCGGTCGAGGATCCGGCCGACGGGGATGCCCGCCACGGCCGAGACGAGCAGGGCGAGGGAGAACGCGGCGGTGGCTGCGTCGACGGACCAGCCGGTGTCGGCCGTCAGGCGCGGGAGCAGGACGGGGAAGGCGTAGTAGACGATGCCCCAGCTCGTGATCTGAGTAGCGCAGAGGGCTGGGAGGACGCCGCGTGGCCGCGACCGGACCCCCGTCCCGGTCGCGGCCACGCCGGCCTCGGTGTTGGTCACCTCGGTCAGCAGCCGCCGGAAGTGCAGGCGGGGGCGCCGATGGTGAGGGTGGCCGGGGCGGCGCAGCAGCCGCCACTGGTCTCCTCGGCTGCTGCGGGCTGATCGAAGAGGCCCGCGCCGCCGCAGACTCCGGTCTCGGGGAGGGTGAGCTCGACGCGCTCGGCGGCTTCCTGGTCACCGGCGAGGTGGGCGGCGATGGAGCGGACCTGCTCGTAGCCGGTCATGGCGAGGAAGGTCGGGGCGCGGCCGTAGGACTTCATGCCCACCAGGTAGACGCCCTTCTCCGGGTGGGAGAGCTCGTTGACGCCGTGCGGGTAGACGGTGCCGCAGGAGTGCTGGTTGGGGTCGATCAGCGGGGCGAGGGCGGTGGGGGCCTGGAGGCGCTCGTCGAGGCCCAGTCGGAGTTCGTCGAGGAAGGTGAGGTCGGGGCGGAGGCCGGTGAGGACGATGACCTCGTCTACGGGGTCCAGGCGGCGGCCGTCCTCGCCCACGAGGACCAGGCGACCGTCGGTGTCACGCTCGACGGCGTCGGTGCGGAAGCCGGTGACCGCGTCGGCGTACCCGCCGTCGACGGCCGCCTTGGCGGCGAGGCCGAGGGCGCCGCGGGCGGGGAGCTGGTCGGCTGCGCCGCCGCCGAAGGTGGAGCCGGAGATGCCGCGACGGAGGATCCACAGCGCGTGGGTGCCCTGCTCGTCCTTCGCGAGGTCGGCGAGGTGGGCGAGGGCGGTGAAAGCCGAGGCTCCGGAGCCGATGACGGCAGTGCGCTTGCCCGCGTACCTGGCCCGGACGGCATGGTCCTTCAGGTCGGGGACGCGGTACGAGATCCGGTCGGACGCAGCCTTCTCGCCGAGGGCGGCCAGTCCGCTGCCGCCGGCCGGGCTGGGGGTGGTCCAGGTTCCGGAGGCGTCGATCACGGCGCGGGCGAAGATCCGCTCCTCGCGGCCGCCAGGGCCAGTGAGGTGGATGACGAAGGGCTGGGCGTCACGGTCGGCGTCGACGATGCGGTCCCGGCCGGCCCGGGAGACGCCGGTGACGGTCGCGTTGTAGCGGACACGGCCGCCGAGGACGTCGGCCAGGGGCTGGAGGTAGAGCTCGGCCCAGTCGCCACCGGACGGGTAGGTGGCACCGTCCGGCTTTACCCAGCCGGTAGGGGCGAGGAGCTTCTCGGCCTCCGGGTCGACGACCTCGGACCAGGTGGAGAAGAGGCGTACGTGCGACCAGTCGCGCACGGCGGAGGCGGCGGCCGGTCCGGCCTCCAGAACCAGGGGCTCGATGTCCCGCTCGATGAGGCGGGCGGCCGCGGCGAGTCCGATCGGGCCGGCGCCGATCACGACGACGGGCAGGGCTTCGGTGGATGCGTTCACGGCGGGCTCCCCAATTGATTAGACGTCTGTCGATGTCCTGACGCCTACAGAGTGGACCTTGGATCGACGTTCGTCAACATAGACATCTGTCGAAATTCGTCGGATGATGGGGGCATGACTACGAAGGTGTTGCCGCTGCTGGAGCCGGAGGCCGTGGCGGCGTGCTGCCCGCCTCTGTCGGAGCGCCCGCTGACGGCCGAGGAGGCCGAGCGGACCGCCGTCATGTTCAAGGCCCTGGGTGACCCGGTACGCCTGCGGCTGTTCTCGCTGGTCGCCTCGCACGAGGGCGGCGAGGCATGCGTGTGCGACATCTCCGACGTGGGTGTCTCCCAGCCGACGGTCTCCCATCACCTGAAGAAGCTGCGCGAGGCCGGGCTGCTGTCCTCCGAGCGGCGCGGCACCTGGGTGTACTACCGGGTCGAGCCCTCGGTGCTCGCCGCGATGGGACAGCTGCTGACCCGGGCGGCATCCGCATGAGCAATCACGATCGTGCCGCTGGCCGAAACGCATGCGGATGAGGTCCTGGCGATCTACCAGGCGGGGATCGACGAGGGCACGCCACCTTCGAGACCACCGCCCCCTCGTGGCAGGTGTTCGAGGCGGGCAGACTGCCGGAGCACCGCTTCGCCGCCGTCGGCGAGGACGGCAAGGTCCTGGGCTTGGGTCGCGGCGAGCGCGGTCTCGGACCGGTGCGCGTACGCGGGCGTGGTCGAGCACTCGGTCTACGTCCACCGGGCCGCCCGTGGGCAAGGCGTCGCCATGCAGCTCCTCACCTCACTGATCGGCTCGACGGAGGCTGCGGGGATCTGGACGATCCAGTCCGGCATCTTCCCCGAGAACCTTGCGAGCCTGGCCCTTCATCAGCGGGCCGGTTTCCGGGTCATCGGTACCCGTGAGTGCATCGGCCGCCACCACGGCGTGTGGCGCGACGTGGTCCTGCTGGAGCGCCGCAACCCCGCCATCACCTGACCGCACTGCGTTCTACCCGCTCAGCCCGGACAGCAGGGATGCGATCTCGCGGGCGGCGGCGCGCGCGGGACGGCCGACGCCGATGAGGGTGGCAGAGGCCGGGCCCGTCCAGTCTCCGTAACCGAGCAGGTGCAGCCGCGGTTCGTCGACGGCCCGGGTGCCGACGGTCGCGATGTGGCCGCGGGCGCCCCGCAGGCGCAGTGAGGCGAAGTGGGCGAGGGCTGGGCGGAAGCCGGTGCACCAGATGACCGCGTCTGCTTCCGTGCGGGTGCCGTCGGCCCACTCGGCGCCGGTGGTGGTGAGGCGGGTGAACATCGGCTTCGCGTGCAGGAGTCCGGCGTCGCGGGCGGCGCGTACGGGCGGCACAGCCACGATGTCGCCGAGGGAGGCCACGCCACCGGTGTCGGTGCGGCCGGCGTCCAGTGCGCGGCGGCGGCCGGTGGCCGCGTCGAAGAGGGCGCGGCCGTCGATGTCGTCGGCCAGGTAGCGGGGCGGACGCTGGGTGACCCACGTCAGTTCGGCCACGGAGGCGAGGTCGGCGGCGATCTGGGCGCCGGAGTTGCCGCCGCCGACGACGATCACCCGCCTGCCTGCGAACTCGGCGGGGCTCTTGTACCGCACCGTGTGGAGCTGGCGGCCGGCGAACTCCCGGCGACCGGGGACGGCGGGGATGAACGGGCGGGTCCAGGTGCCGGTCGCGCTGATGACCGCGCGGGCCCGCCAGTCGCCCGCGTCGCTCTCCACCCGCAGACAAGCGCCGTCGCGATGGACCGCGTCGACCCCCACGCCGTGCTGGACCGGCAGCTCGAACCGCTTCTCGTAATCGGCGAGGTACTCCACGACATGCGCCGCGTCCGGGTACGTCTGGCCGCGCCGGGCGGGCATCAGCCGCCCGGTCAGCGAGGAGTACTGGGCTGGGGAGAACAGATGGAGGGAGTCCCAGGTGTGCTGTCAGGCCCCACCGGGGGCAGTCTGGGCGTCGAGGATGACGTGCTCGACGCCCAGACGGCGCAGGTGGTACCCGGCGGCGAGCCCTGCTTGGCCGCCGCCGATCACCACCACGTTCGTGCGCTGCGTCATCCCGCGGGCTGCTCCGTGTCGTTCTTGCCGCGCATGAAGATGACCGCCACCAGCGCCAGGCCCACGATCGCGCCGACCAGTTGCATGCCGATGAAGCCGGCGACGGAGGCCGGGGCGATGCCCGCGAAGGTGTCGGTGAAGGCGCGGCCGATGGTGACGGCCGGGTTGGCGAAGGACGTGGAGGAGGTGAACCAGTAGGCGGCGCCGATGTACGAGGCGACCGCGACGGGGGCGAAGCGGAGCCGGTCGGTGCGGGCCAGGCCGAAGATCAGCAGGATCAGGCCGGCGGTCGCGACGACCTCGCCGAGGAGGAGGTTTCCGGCGGAGCGGTCGTGGGTGGACCACTTCACCAGCGGCTCGCCGAACATGGCGTCGGCCAGGATCGCGCCCGCGATCGCACCGACGATCTGCGAAGGCACGTAAACAGCGAACTCGCGGGCGGTGACTCCGGCGCCGCCGCGGCGGGCGGTCCACCACTCGGCCAGGGTGACGGCCGGGTTGAAGTGAGCCCCGGACACCGGACCGAGCAGGGCGATCAGGACGCCGAGCCCGAACACGGTGGCGGTGGAGTTGGCCAGCAACCGGAGAGCCACGTCCTGGGTGAGCTTCGTGGCCTGGATGCCGGAGCCGACGACGATCGCGACCAGGGCCGCGGTGCCGACCAGCTCGGCGGCGGCGCGGGCGATCAGAGGACGAACGCCTGGACGCCCTCGCCCACACCCAAGGGCTGACGAGCGGGCCGAACCGAGTGCTGTTCGTGTGCAGCCAGAACGCCGGCCGCTCCCAGATGGCTGCGGCTCTCCTGGCCCACTGGGCAGGCGAGCGGGTAACGGTTCTCCTCCGCGGGCACCCGCCCCGACGACGCGGTGGAGGCGCACATCGCGCAGGCCCTCAGCGAGGCCGGCGTGGACCTGGCCGATGCCTATCCCAAGCCGCTGACCCAAGAGGTCGTCGGGGCCGCCGACGTCGTGATCACGATGGGTTGCGGCGATGTCTGCCCCGTCATGCCCGGTCGCCGCTACCTCGACTGGCCCGTGGCTGACATTGATGAAGCGCCGATCGCCGTCGTCCGCGATATCCGCGACGCCATCGACGCCCACATCACCGAGCTGCTCACCCAGCTCGCCCCCTGAAGCCCCCGCACATCCCCACCGCAGTCGCCTCACCTCAAGGAAGAACAGATGTCCTCCGCTCCTGCCGCCTCCGTCCTGTTCGTCTGCATCCACAACGCGGGCCGCTCCCAGATGGCGGCCGGGTTCCTGCGCCACCTCGCGGGCGACCGCGTCGAGGTCCGCTCCGCCGGTTCCGTGCCCGGCGAGCAGATCAACCCCTCGGCCGTCGCCGCCATGGCCGAGCTGGGCATCGACATCTCCGACCAGAAGCCGAAGGTCCTCACCCCCGAGGCCGCGCAGGCGTCGGACTACATCATCACCATGGGCTGCGGCGACGCCTGCCCGTACTTCCCCGGCAAGACCTACCTCGACTGGCAGCTCGAGGACCCGGCCGGGCAGGGCGTCGAGGCCGTCCGCCCGATCCGCGACGAGATCAAGGGCCTCATCGAGGGCCTGATCGCCGAGATCGATGCGAAGAAGCAGGGCTGATCCCGTGACCGACGCGGCCACTGCCGACGACGACATACGCAACGTCATCATCATCGGCTCCGGCCCCGCCGGGTACAGCCGCCGGCTGGGCCGAATAACTTCGCTGTTGGGCCGTGGGGTTGGGGACGTACGCGTGTTGGAGAGGTGCGGCGCTCAGTCCGAGCGGGTACGCCGAGATGTACAAGAAGTTGTAGTCGAGGCCGGTTTCCGGGTCGCTTGTACTGTCCCGGAAAGCGAAGAGGACAATCGGCGGAAGCCATGCCGGGCGCCGAGATTGCGGTGCCGCACACGGTGGTGCGGTGCTGCCAGGCGATGCGGCCGCCAGGTGTCACCAGCTCCGTCGGGGTGCCGACGAGGTCGGCGATGATCGCGTGGAACCGGGCGTCGTACTCGACCTGGCCGTGACGGTCGGCCTGGGCCAGCGGGCGGTAAGTGCCGAAGCCCCACGCCGACAAGGAGCTCCCTCCCAGAGTCCAGGATTGGGATGGGAGTCGAAAGGCGCCGAGCACCCGTCCGGGCGCAACGTCCCTATGTTCGGGGCGTTTTCGTGATGCCGTCGTGAAGTGTCGGCGCAGTGGTGTGGTTGTCCGTCGCGGTCGGTCGGTGAGCGGCTTGGGCCGGACGGACCGAGGTGAAGGCTGTGGCGAGCAGGTCGAGCAGGGGTGCTGCGGAGGGGTGCGGGTCGCGACGTGGTGTCATCGTGTAGATGCCGCGGGTCGGGGGGTCGACCAGAGCCACTGTGGTGACGTCGGTCCGCAGCGCGCACGTCAGCACCCCGGGGATGAGCGCGATGGCGTGACCGGTTGCGACCAGGGCAAGCTTGCCCAGTAGATCGGCCGCGGTGAGGTCGATGCGGGCGCTGACTCCGGCGCGGGCGGCGTGCTGGCGCAGGAGCGCCGCCGAGCCGTCGTTGTCCTCGACCCAGGTCTGGTCGGCCAGCGTCTGCATGTGCACCGGACCGCCCCCGGCCTGCGGATGGCCGACGGGCAGGACGACGACCATGTCGTCCAGCCCGAGGAACCGTCGCTCGACCCGCGAGTCATGGGGCAGCCCCGGTGGCGCATCGGTGACCACCGCGATGTCGAGATCGCCGGCGATCACGCGGTGGTGCAAGTGTGCGCTCAGGCCGGGGACCAGGCTCCAAGGGAGGGATCCGGCTTGCTTCAGCAGGTCCCGGATCGCCTCGGGAACGATTCCTGCGGCCAGGGAGGGGGTGGCACCAACAGCCAGCGGCCGAATGAACGCCCCGTCGTGAACGTCTCGTGCGGCGAGAACGGCGCGGTCGGCTTCGTTGAGCGTGGCCAGGGCGTTGCGCCGAAACACCTCGCCGGCAGGCGTCGGACGCACACCGCGCGCATGGCGCTCGATCAGAGGCACGCCGAGCTGCCGCTCCAGTCCGGCGATCTGTCGGGAGACGGCCGACTGCGTGTGGTTGAGCTCGGCGGCGGCCGCCGACAGCGACCCGAGGCGGCACACGGTCACGAAGGTCTGCCACACAGTCAGTTCCATGGCGCCAGTATGCAGCCGGTATGCGGATCCAGCAGGGCTGACCTGCGAAATCTGCGCTGGTCGCAGCCATCGCAGTGCACCATTCTGACCCGCATGACCGCACCACACACGATCGCCGTCCTCGGCTTGGGGCGCATGGGCGACGCGATCGCAACACGACTCACCGCGCAGGACTGGGACGTCGTCGGCTGGACACGCTCCGGGCGCACATCAGGCACCGTCAGGATGACCGGCGATCCGAATGACGCCGTGGGCATGGCCGACCTCGTGATCCTGGCGTTGTTCGACGGACTGGCCTGTCGGCAGGTACACGACGACGTCCGCGACTCGCTGCGAGCGGACACGATGGTGCTGAACACCAGCACCATCGCCCCCGCCGAGGCGGCAAGGCTGGCCCGGCAACTCGGCCCGTCCTACGTCCACGCGCCCGTGCTCGGCTCCGTGCCGGCTGCCGCCGCCGGCGCCCTGCAGATTCTCGCCGCCGCCGGCCCAGGCGCGCTCGATCGAGTCCGACCGGTTCTGGAAGCGCTGGGCACCATGAGGCGCGTCGACGACGCCGCCACCGCCGCTGCACTCAAGCTGGTCGCCAACAACAGCCTCGCCGGCGCCGTCCTCGCACTGCGCGACTCACTGCGGCAAGCCGACGCCCTCGGCCTGCAGCGCGCCGAGGTGCTGGACGTCCTCGAACTCGGCCAGCTCGGCGGGCTCGTGGCCCGCAAACGCCCCTTCCTCGACAGCGACTCGGCTGCCGGCACCGCCGACTTCACCATCGGCGCGCTGGCCAAGGACATGACTCTGCTGGCCGACGCGTCGAACACACCTCTGCGCAGCGCCTCCGGTCTGGCCGACACCCTTGCCGAACCGGAGGCCGACATCGCCATTGCCGCCACGGTCCCCGCCGTGGCGGACGCCGTGCTCGAACCGCTCCGCGCCTACATCCGCGGACACGCCACCGGCGACCCCACTCACTTCCGCGACGCGTTCCTGTCCACCGCCCACATCGAGGGAATCCGGGACGGCGCATTCGTCTCGTGGCCCCTGGACGAGTACTGCGCTCTCTTCCACGGCCAGTCGGCCCCGGACGAACCGATCCGCTCCCGCCGCATCGACGCCGTCGACGTCCACGGCACCGTCGCGACCGCGACCATGACGCTCTCGCACGGCGCGGACACCTTCACCGACATATTCCTGCTGGTCCGCGTCGACGACAGTTGGCGCATCGCCAACAAGGCTTATCACCGACGCTCCTGAGAAGGCTTTCCCCAGGCGGAAGTTCACGTTGTCCCCCAGGTGCTCGTGGTAGGGACACCTGGGATTGGATGCTGCGTCAGTCCCGTCGAGATCGACGAGGGGCTGTCTGCGGCCGAGTGAGGTCCCGGGCACCACGACTGGCTGGGCAGTGGCTGCCGGTACGGCAAGGGCGAGGTCCGTCGCAGGGCGCCGGCTGGAGTCAGTTGGTTGGCGCGATGTCTGCCCATAGGGCGGTGGCGTCGGGTGTGATCGGTGTGACCGCTCCGCCCGACGCGCAGTCCTCTCCGTCCCACCACACGCCTTGGCCGGATGCCAGGACATGCCCCTCGGTGGCGGCCTGCCAGTTGCCGCGCAGTACGTAGAGGACCCCGGCGTGTCCGGCGGGTGGGACGACCGGGACGGTGACCTGCGACACCCGGGCGTTCCAAGGGCCGCGTCGTACCATGATGTTGAGGACCCGGCAGGGGCCGCCGGGCAGTTCGGCGGTCGCGGTATGGTCGCCGGCGAACGCGAAGGGCTCGCCGGCGCGCGCGAGCAGCCGGTCGAACACCCCGGGGCAGGTCAGCCGCAGGCCATCGCCGGCCAGCAGGGTGAGTGTCCGGTCGACATCGGGGAACGCCGAGAACGGCCCGTCCCGGTCGATGTCGGCGACGCTGGCGCGCCACCCGAACCCCTCCGCGCCCGCAGGCGACGAGACGATCGTTCTGGTCGTTCCTCCGCCGTTGCGCCACGGGCCGGCCGGGAGTGTCTCGACGTCGAAGTGGTGCATGGGCGGGCTCCTGGCCTGTGTGTGGCGTGAGTGCGGGTCGTACCTGTGGGTCGATGTCGGCCGAGGCGCGTTCGCCGGTGGTGGCGGCCGTGTTCAGGTCCGGGTCGCCGATGCCGGTGCGCTCGGCCGACGAAGTGTACGTGCCGCCTGCGCGAGCACGGCGGGGCGGTTCGTGGACGTCCCTCGTCGGCCGCGCCGCCTGCCCCGGAGCCCTGGGCGCCTGCCGTCGTTCCACTCCAGCCTTGGTGGCGGGGGAGTGGCCCCCGCCGCGGTCGACCGCGCACGGCCGAAGCAGCACGGCGTGCGGTACGCGACCGCGTTGCGGGTCGGCGGTCGAACCCGCCGGTGGGATGCCACCGCGACGTGTACTGACGACGGGACCCGCGTGTTCGTCCTGCTCGATGGCGTCGCAAGCTCCGGCACGGTGCGCGCGTGGACCCGTACCTAGGCCCAGCCTGCTCGCCCGCGCCGCCGCCGCGGGCTGCGGGGCGGAGATGGGGCCCGCGGCGCGTTCACGCGTTGGCGGCGCCGCGGAGCCCGGCCACGGCATCTGGAGGGCCGGGCACGTGCCCGTCGTCGTCGGCGTGGCAGCTGGAACGAGCCGCTGGACGCGTACCAGCCGCTCTCTGCCCGTCGTGGATCCCCGGCCCTGACGGGTAGGGGCGGCTGAGCAGGCGCCGGGTTCACATGGGGAGGGCCACGCTGCCGCGGTGCGGGGAGGGGCGCGCGACGGCGCGATCTTGGGTTGGGTTCGCCGTCACGGTCCCAGCGTCGGCTCAGGGCCCTGCCGGCCCCTGCGGTACTCAACTGCGGGCCGTGTGCCGCTTGGCTCTCCGCAACCTGTGCTTGGTCTGCTGGAGGCTTGTGAGAAGAAGCTCCGCGAGGAGGTGGCGTGGTTGCGGGGGAGGGCGAGGTCGAGCGGGTGCGGGCGGCTCTCGACGTCCAAGGCGGCGAATATTTCCTCGACCAGCCGCTCGGCCATCCTCGGCGCCTTCGGCCGTAATGGGGTGATCAGCCGCCGCCTGGCAGCCTTGCGGATCCGGGCCGGGAGAGCCGAACCGTCCCAGCAGCATGAGTGACCAGGGGCTCTTCGAGGGCAACGACTCGATCGGCTTCGACATCGAAGCCGAGCACCGGATGGCCAAACTCGCCCTCCGGATCCATCAGCACCGGCTTGCCCAACCGCCGCCCGATCTCCCGAAGGAAGCCACAGAACACATCCAAGCGCTCCTGGCCCCGCAACTCCCGCAGGTCGACGTCGAAGTCGACTTCATCGTCGGCATGGAAACGGAAGATCGCCAACACATCGGCAGTCGGCCAGACCCGCAGGGTCGGGCTCTCGGCATCCGCCGGGCGGGACAGCACTACCTCCGCCCGGGGCACGGGAAGAACCATCTCCCCTTCGGAGTACTGACATTTCCAGCCCTTCTCAGCGACAAGATCGAGGGCCGCCTGCCAGTCCTCCACCAAGGCATCCGGGACACGCATGTCCGGCAACGACCCCATCAAGTCCGGGTCGAAGAAGCACCTCACGTCATCCCACAGCAGATCAGCCACCCCGCCATGCTGCCCGGCTCGCCGACCCGACGCACCCCCGTTTCCCTTGTCCAAAGAAATGGGGGCACACCCCCCTGGGTGGGATCAGGTTCACTGATCCCACCCAGGGGGGAGGGTCAGTTGGCGTCGACGAGGTCGTGTGCGGGGACGGTCACCGTCCGGCTGCCGGGCTTGCCGCCGAGTACGATTTTCCGTAGGGCGCTGTTGTTGGTGAGGTCGGTTTCCTTGAGCCTCTTTGCCGGGTTCGCCAGCACCTGGATGTAGTAGGTGCCGTTGGGAACGTCGGTGATGTCGAACGACTGGCCCGGCAGGTCCTGGGTGTACGTGTCACCGGAGCCGACGTCGAGTACCTCGCGGACGGAGATCGAGTTCTCCTGGCCGCAGGCGGTGGCCAGATCGGTGTTGTACGGGAGCCAGTTGGCGTTCTTCACGGTGTAGTCGACCGCGTCGGTGTTGGCCAGGCAGACGGCCTCTTTGCCGCTGCGCACGGCTTCCTTCTTGTCCGCCTTCAGGAGTCGGTAGCTGGCGAAGTCGGTGAAGTGCCAGTGGACATGGCCCGGCCGCGGGTCCCATTCCATGGTTCCGGTCGGGGTGTAGCCGACCTGCTTGCCCTTGGCGTCGTAGAAGTACTGGAAGGCGTCCATCTCGTCCTTGCCCGGCGAGCGGAAGCCGTCGACGACGTGCTGCGCCGGGCCGGCGTTCCAGACGTTGGCGCTGAAGGCCAGGTAGTCCTTGCCGGGGATGTCCTGCTCGCCGTCGCTGATGGTGATGCCGTAGGCCGGCAGCGATCGCAGGTCGGGCTTGGGGACGTTCGGGACGGACGGCTTGCCCGCGGGTCGCTCGGCGAGCGGGCCCAGGGCGGGCGCCTTGCGTGAGCCGTCGTTCTGGCCACGGGTGTCGCCGACCTGCGTCGCACGCGCGGCCTGCTGCTTCTTCAGTGCCCACGGCAGGGCCGGCGGCGCCGCCTTCAACGGCCCATGGCCCACGTTGTACGAAGGGCCCGCGCCGCTCGTCACCGGTGCGGCGGCCTGGGCGGGCGTCGGGGCGTGACCCGGCCCGTGGCCGGAGTGCGCGGCCGGCGCCTGGTGGGTGGTGCCGTGCCCGGCGTGTTCACCGGATGCGCAGTGCGGTGTCGTGGATTCGCCACCGCGAGGCCGGACCGGCTCGCGGGCGAGGTCGGTCAGGGTCCGTCGGCGGACGAAGTCTGCCCCTGGACGTCCGCGCCGCCGGATCCGTCCTCCTGCTCTTCGGCCGGCATCTCGCACGGGTTTCTCGCTGAGGATCTCGGTCATGGGTTCCCCTGGAGTGGGCCGGGGCTGGGCGCCCCGGTCGGCGGCGGAGGTCGTGGGGGCTCAGCCTCGGACGATGGTGATCCGGTTCTCTTCGAAGTGCGCCCAGTCCAGGACGAGGTGGAACCGCTGGTGGTTCTTCAGATCCTCGAGGAGCACCTGCTCGCGGGCCTCGCCGCGTTCCAGCCGGAGTTCGCCTTCCCGGAACATCCGCCCGAGCGTGTACCGGACGTCGTCGTGGCGCAGGTCTGCTGCCTCGGCCAGCCGGTCGATGGAGGTGAAGACCTCGTCCGGGCGCTCCAGCTCGTCCTTGAGATACTTGATCAGGGCCTGCTCCGAAGGGGCGCTCTCCCAGACGCGTCGCGTGTCCGCGATCCTGGCCCGTTCTTCGTCTGCCAGCGGCAGGACGTTCTCGGGCCTGGGGATGTTCTCGGGCATGGACCACGCGCCGTTCTTCTGGGTGGCGATGCCCAGAGCGAGCATGGTGTCCGCCAGTTCGCGGATCGTCGTGGGGACCGCCAGGCCGGCATCGTGGAGCAGTCCTTCGCACTTGGCCTGGTGGGCTTCGGCATCCGCAAGGAGCTGCGCCTTCTCCTCGTCGGTCTCGGCGTAGTTCAGCTCATCGGGGTCCATCCAAGCGAGGGGGGAGTCGAGGGTGTCTCCGTCCCGGCCGAAGAAGCCACTGGGCCGACCGTCGAAAAGCTGATGCACGACGTCGTCGATGCTGCCGCGCAGATCCCGGACCGTCGCGGTGCCGAAGATCATGCACACCACCATCGACTGATGCTGGGGCAGATAGCTCGACCAGCCGCTGGGGAACCAATCGTTGTGCATGGACAGGTAGCTGTCGCTGTCCTGAGGCGTGTCCTGGTCGACGGACATGGGTCTCCTTAGAGAGCTGCTGGGGGCGGGCGGCGACTACCGGGGGAGTGTTTGATCTGTTCCTCAAGCAGTGGGCGAGCGGCCCGTCCTGGTCGTCGTGGTCGTCGTGGTCGTCGTGTTCGAGGAGCCCCGCTTCGGCGAGGCGCTGGAGCCCGGCACGAAGTTCGGCCTCGCTGTTCTGCTTGCCGAAGACTCCACCTCGGATTTGCGCGATGAAGTCGTCGACGCTGACGTCGTCAACGAGGAACGGGAGCCACTCGCTTGACCTTCCCGCAGTGGCCGATGCCGTAGAGCGACAGGCCGGTGCTGAGCATGTCGGGCTCGACGACGACGGGTTGCGGCCGGGCACTGCGGATCGGGGACATGCTGCTCCATCTCTGTGCGCGGGTCGGCGCCGTTCAGCACCGTATCGGCGGGTCTGGTGGTGCGTGGTTGGTTCGCGCCACGCACCACCAGATCGGGCAGTACTGAGGTTTTCGTTGCGTTGTCGGTTGTGACAGGAGAAGAGCGGTGCCCGGTTTGAGTCAGCCGAGAGGACCTCGGTGATCGCCCGGGACCTGCGGGTCAGCGAACGGTCGGTGGAGCGTTGGCGGCGGGCCTGGCGCGAGGGTGGCATGGATGCCCTGCGCTCAGCCGGGCCGGCGAACGTGCCGAAGCTGTCAGCGGCCAAGTACGCCGAGTTGGAGGAGGAATTGGGCAAGGGTCCAGCCGCTCATGGGTGCGAGGAGCAGCGGTGGACGTTGGCCCTCGTACACGCTCAGTTCCTGCCGACTGCGCGTCCGCCCGCGCCCAGCGCCAGCGCCGCCCGTACGACTTGCCGCCGAAGATGCCCCCAGGTTCAGGGGTCGCCCGTCCTGCCATGCCTGCAGCGGTCCGAGCACGGAGATCCGCACCTCGGGCCGCCGGCCGCTCGACCGGCGGCAGTGCGCCGCACCAGGCGCCGTCCGCGTGTTGGGGCCACGGCCGGGGACGACCAGGCCGCAGTCGAAGGCGTGGATGCTGGCGGCGGCCCGGTCGCGCAGACCGAGGTTCACGTGGATCCGCGCGAGGTGTTCGACCACGGCATCCTCGGAGGCGGCGAGCGCCGCGGCGATCTCGTCGTCCCGCAGTCCGCACCCGACCGCCGAGACCGTAGTCGGCACCCGACCGCGGGAGACCGTAGTCCGCACCCGACCGCGGAGAGCACCCTGCGCTCCTGATGCGCGAACACGCCGGAGCCTGGGCAGTCGGTGGTCGCGCGGTCGGTGGTCGCGGCCGTCGGCATCGCTGCTCCCCGGGGTCCGGACCGGTCGGTTCGGTCTGGCTGCCGCCGCCGACAAGAGAGGCGGGAACCTCGGGCAAGCCATCCGGAACGATGGGGAGTGACACGCGCGACGGGGAGTCCTTCGTGGAGCCGGCGTGTCGAGGCTTGGGGCCCGGTAGGCGCCAGAATCTGATCGGTTCATTGCGTATTTGGCGCGACCGTTGGTCGTTTTATGGGTCCGGAATGACCAGTGGAGCCTGTCCTTCCAGCAAAGTCACATGGCGAACCCGAACTGACTATGCTCCCCGATGTGTTGCGCTGCGCTCACAGCGAGTCATGGACGCTGTGGTGCGCGGGGATGGAACGTGTTTGCGAAGAGAAGCGGCCATCAGCGCATCGCATCACCTCAGTCCGCTCATTTCAGACTGTTTAGGGACCCCTTGATGGTTCGCGCAGGATCAGTTTCCAGAACCCGGCCGACTACGGCTGTTCGGATATGGCTTCTTCCCCCTGGAGTTCTGGCCGGAGCGTCCGCAATGGCGTTGCTCCTTTCCCCTGCACAGATACGGACACCGATTGCCTGGTGCGGCCTTGCCGCGGTCGTCCTGACGGTCGTCACCTCGGCCGAGGCCGCACGCAGGTTGCGATCGGTGGAAGCGGCCCGCCACACGCGGGCGAGCGCCGCGGCAGAGGAGTACCACGCGCAACGCGAGGCCGCCCTGATCGGGCGGCTGGCCGATCAGCGGGCCACCACCGTCTGGCTCGCCGAAGAGCTCCTGCCCGCGGCTGTCGACCGTATGCAGAAGGGCGATCCCGCCTCGGAGATCCTGCAGGCCGTCAGCTTCGGGAAGCACCTCGACGGCGAGTTCACCGAAGCGCTCAGGGGAGCTCTGCGGACGCTCCTGGAAGCCGTGGAGGCCGAGGAGCGCACCCGGGACGCCTCCCAGCGGGCGCTTGTGGCGGTCGCGCGCCGGGTTCAGGCGATCGTGCACCAGCTCGCCAAGGACCTGCATTCCATGCAGATCCTCCACGGGACGGATGTCGTGGTCTCCCGCGGTCTGCAGGACATCGACCATCGCAACGCGCTGATCGGCCGCCTCGCGGCCAGCATCGCCGTCCTCGGTGACGCGCGGCCCGGACGCCAGTGGTCGAAGGCGATTCCGCTCTACGACGTACTGCGCGGAGCGATGTCACGGATCGTGGACTACCCCCGGGTGAAGCTGCAGGCGGTGACAGAGGTGGCGGTGATCGGACCGGGAGCCGAACCGCTGATCCATCTGCTCGCCGAGCTGCTCGACAACGCCACGACGTTCTCGCCGCCGCACACCCCGGTGGAGGTGACCGCGAGCGAGGTGCCCTCCGGCATCGCGATCGAGATCGAGGACCGTGGAGTCGGACTCACCGAAGAGGTCCGGCAGCGCCTCGAACGCGTCATGGCGCAGTCCTCGTCGGGTATCCACCTGGCGGGCCTGGGCGAGGTGACACAGCTCGGCCTGCCCGTCGTCAGCCGGCTGGCCCGCGAGCACGGCTGCGAGGTCGACCTGCGTATCTCCGCGTACGGAGGTGTACGGGCCGTCGTGCTCGTCCCCCGGCGTCTGATCACCACGGTGCCGCAGCCCGTCGTGCGGGCCCAGGAGCCCGCCCGGAAGCGCGTCGGCGGCCCGATCCTGCCTCGGCCGACCCCGTCGCGCGAGGCCGTCACGGAGTCCGCCGAGGTCAGGAAGACCCCCAACGGACTCCCGCAACGCCGACGGGAGTCGCCTGTCCCGAAGCCCGTCGTCCTGGCGACTCCCACGCCTCCCGCCGCACCGACCGCCTCCCGGGAACCGTCCGGCACCTCCCGCCAGCCGGGTCTGATGTGGGAGGCCTTCAACGGCGAGAAGAGATCGATCGCCGAACCTTCCACTCCACACAGCGAGCCGTCAGATGAGGTTGAGTAACATGCAGCCACTGCCCAACATGGACTGGATGCTCAAGGAGCTCGTGGGCGGCGTCCCGTACGTGCGACACGTGGTCGTCCTGTCGTCGGACGGACTCTGCATCGGGCAGGCGAACACGGCGTCCGACACCGCCGACGCGATCGCCGCCGCCTGCTCCGGCATCCAGAGCCTGGCGAGGGCCATCGCGCAGATGTTCCCGCACGGGGACGGTTCGACTCGGATGGTTGGCATCGAGGCCGACGGCGGATACTTCTCCTTGATGGCGGCCGGGCCCGGGGCCTATCTCGCGGTCCTTGCCGACCAGGAGGTGGACGCCGGACTGCTCGGCGACCGCATGCGGACGTTGGTGGTGCGGATCGGCCAGCACATGACCAGCCCGCCCCGTGATGACGTCGGGCAGGCGATGTGACATCGGAGAACCAGGACCCCTGGGAAGAAGGCACTCCTGTCCCGCTCTACGTCATCACCGGCGGCCCGGGTTCCTCGGCCAACACCTTCAACCTGGTCACCCTCATCGCCGCGAGGTCCGAGCCCGAACCCGCGATGCAGCCCGAGCAGGCGGCGATCCTCACCATGTGCACCTACCCGCTCTCGGTGGCCGAGGTCTCGGCGTACCTCAGTCTTCCGTTCAGCGTCGTCACCGCGCTGCTCTCCAAACTGGTCGACGCCGAGCGGGTCGAGGCGATCGCACCCGTGCCGGTGGCGGCCTACCCCGAACGCGGCCTGCTGGAGGCGGTGATCCATGGACTACGTAAGCTCTGACGCGCCCGGAGCCGGCCCGCGTGGCACCGACGTGCTGCTGCCCCACGGCGCCAGGGGAGTCAAGGTCGTGATCGTCGGCGGCTTCGGCGTCGGCAAGACGACCATGGTCGGGGCGGTGAGCGAGATCCCGCCCCTGACCACCGAAGAGACCATGACGCAGGCAGGCGTAGGGATCGACCACAACCCCGGCGCCGAAGGCAAGAAGACCACGACCGTCGCGCTGGACTTCGGAAGGATCAGCATCAATCAGGAGCTGATCCTCTATCTGTTCGGGACGCCGGGACAGGAGCGCTTCTGGTTCCTGTGGAACGGCATCTTCGAAGGCGCGCTCGGCGCCGTGGTCCTCGTCGACACCCGCAGGATCGAGGTCTCCTTCGAGGTCATCACCCGTCTCGAAGACCGCCGCGTCCCGTTCGTCGTGGCCGTCAACGCCTTCCCGGAGGCCCCCAAGTACCCCGTACCGGATCTGCGCGCAGCTCTCGCCCTCAGCGAATCCGTGCCCATCGTCACGTGTGACGCACGGGACCGGGCGTCCTGCCGTGACGCCCTGCTCTCGCTGATGGGCTACCTGTACACCCTCGCCGCCGCCCAGGAGACCGCATGACCGTCCCACCCTCCGAACACGCCACCGCGACGTCCGGGGCGATCCCGCCCCCGGGCTGCCCGGCCCACACCGCCACGGGAACCGACGGAGCCACCCGGCTCTACGGCGCCGCCGCCGAGACGGACCCCATGGGCCTGTACGAGAAGCTGCGCGCCGCCCATGGTCCGGTGGCGCCCGTCCTCCTCGACGGCGACGTACGCGCCTGGCTCGTCCTGGGGTATCTCGAGAACCGCGACGTGGCCAGCCGCCCGACCCAGTTCTCCCGCGACCCCCGTGTCTGGCACGGCTGGAAGAGCGGGGAGATCGACCCCGCCACCTCGCCGCTCGTGCCGATGATCGGCTGGCGTCCCGACTGCGTCTGCGCGGACGGCGAAGAACATCAGCGCCTGCGTGGTGCGGTCACGGCCGGCCTCAGCCAGTTCGACCATCGCGGGATCCGCCGCGACATCACCCGCTTCGCCCACCAGTTGATCGACACGTTCTGCGAGAGCGGCGAGGCGGAGCTCGTCGCCCGGTTCACCGAGCACCTGCCCATGCTCACGCTGACCCACCTGCTCGGAGCGTCGGAGGAGTCCGGCCCCAAGCTCGTGCACGCCGCCCGTGACCTCTTCAAGGCCACCGAGACGTCGCTCGCCAGCAACGCCTATGTGTTGGAGAGCCTCGAACGGCTCGTCGTCGCCAAGCGTTCCCGCCCGGGGCACGACATCGCCTCCGCGCTGATGGCCCATCCTGCCAACCTCACGGATGAGGAGGTCCAGCACCACCTGCGCCTCATCCTGCTCGCCGGGTACGAGACGACCGCCAACCTCATGTCCAACGTCCTCCGCATGGTCGTCACCGACCCCCGGTTCCGCGGTTCGCTGGCCGGCGGCCAGATGACCTTGCCCGAGGCCGTGGAGCAGGTGCTATGGGACGAGCCGCCGCTGATGGTGTGCCCGAGCCGCTGGGCCAACGGTGACACCACCCTCGGTGGACAGGAGATCAAGGCGGGCGACATGCTCCTGCTGGGCCTGGCCGCCGGAAACGTCGACCAGGCGATCCGCCCGGATCCCTCCACCCCCGTGCACCACAACCGCGCGCACCTGTCCTTCAGCGCCGGTACGCACGAATGCCCCGGTCAGGACATCGCCCGCATCATCGCCGACACCGGCATCGACATCCTGCTCACCCGGCTTCCGGACATCGCCCTGGCGGTCCCCGAGGAGAGCCTCACCTGGCGTTCCTCCACCTGGGCCCGGCATCTGACGGAACTGCCGGTGAAGTTCGATCCACGCTCTCCCAAGGCCGACGAGGTCCAGGCCCCGCTTCCGGCGCCCCCCACCCAGAGCGGCGCGATGCCGGCAGCGCCGGCGCGTCCGGTGGCCGCCCCCGAGCCGGAGGGCCGGACCTCGGACGGCCGGCCCGCACCCCGTGCGTCGTGGTGGAGGCGCGTCGGACGTCGCCTGCGGAGGCGGTAGGCCTGCGCGGCCGGTGCGTGAACGCGGAGTGTTGCGGCTGAGGGGGGGGCCGACGAATGTGCGTCGGTGCCTCTCGGCTGCGAGGCTGCCGTCACTCCGGGAAGGAGGCGTCCGCGGGGACGTAGCGCGGTGCTCCGGTGTACCAGGAATGGAGACCGGAGAGGAAACTGCACGCTCCCCGGAGCCACTTCTCCAGCTCGACGCGTTCCTCGGGGTGCAGCCCGGCTCGCAGGACGAGCAGGGGCAGGTCCTTCTGCCTGAGGCGCTCGAAGTCGCGCAGGCGGGCGTTCACCAGATGCAGGGCAGCGGGTACGGCGGCGTGGAGGTTGATGCCCAGGGACGTCCCGACGACCAGGATGAGGTTGTTGACATCGTTCTCCTCATGGACCTCCCTCTCATAGGAGGCGATGTCGTTCGCCAGCCCCATGAAGTCCATGAAGGCGTCGAGCAGGGCACGGACGATGCGGCTGTGCCGGACCTGCTCGGGTATTCGCGCGCCGGTGGCCAACTCGACGGAGTAGGGGGCCGTATGGGCGGCGAAGCTCTCGCGTCGGAACGGGACGTAGTCGATCAGGTGGGGGATGCGGCCGCTGAGGCTGTTGGCCAGTTCCTCGACTCCCGCATCGATGTACTTGGCCAGGGCCCGGTTGAACTCGATGTGCCAGTGCGCCAGCCTCGGGGGGAAGAGGCGTTGTTGCAGATCGGCGATTCCCCTCTCGACGGCGTTCGTCGGTTCCGGTAACCGGGCGCCGCGCTCCGGTCGCAGGAATGCGTGCAGCCGGGCGGTGAAGATCCGCGCGCCTGGGAGGTCACCGGTCTGCTTGAAGGCGGAGGCGAAGTAGTCGTCCCACGCCAGAGCCCAGATGTTGAACCGGTGGTTGACCCGGAGGTCGGCGAGTGAGGCGTCCGGAAGGGTCCAGGCGGTCAGCTGGTCGACGGTCATGGCATGGAACCTGGACCGCGTCCATATCGGGTCGCCGGTCGACGGTCCCTCGGAGCCTTCCAACATGCCCATCTCGCGCGCCCAGGACTCGCTCTCCTCGTGCAGGTCGGGCAGATACGGATTCACCCGCAGCGGATGGGGCATCCACAGCTGGGGGAGTTCGACGGCATGCACTGTCATGGGGACCAACCTCCGTCTCTCCTCGGCGCGTCGGCCGGTGCCCGTCCTGCGGCTCTCCAAACCTGCCCGCCACGGACGATCGGCAATCCCGCAAAAGTTTCTGACTGGTGATCAGAAAAGGCTCACTTGCGGAATGGATCGGAGCGGAACCAGTCCTCCTCCGGGCCGCGGGGACAGCACAAGCCCGGCCCTTCCCCCCCCGGTTGCGGGAGGAAGGGCCGGGCGGCGCGGGCTACACCTGCTTCACCCGGATGTTCCGGTACGAGCCCAGGGCCGGCATTCAGCTGGACACCGGCATCGCCTGGCTCTGGCGGGTCTGCCCCGTGCCAGGACCATGTCCCGAACGCTTCGATCGCCGCGGCCCGAAGTCACGCCGGGCGGAGGAACATCACGACGCCGACCCACACGGCCGGGCCGAGCGTCAGCGCGACGACCAGACGCGGACGTGCCAGAGCCGGCGCCATCGCGCCTGCGGCCGCGATGGTGGCGACGATGACGATCAGGGCGATCAGCGACTGGTCGGTAGTCACAAGTCCTTCTGAGAATCGGGGCCCGGCTCGTCCAGGTGGTCAGCACGCGAAGGATCGGAGGGCTAGCTCGGCAACCGCACTCCGGCACTTGCAGCGCGCGCTGGTCTGCACCCAGCTGGGCGCCGCGATGGAACCGGTGCCCCAGTCATGCGGCGAACGGTCGGGATCGTCGTACAGCACGCCCACTGAGGACGGGCTGCGATCACGGGCGCCGTCCGCATAGCCTGGGCTCAGGACCCAGGGCCTGGTCCGCGCGATCGAAGACGCGCTCGTCCTGCACGCGATGCGAGGGGACGACGAGGTTCCCCGGGCGTATCCGTCACTTCCCGGTCCGGTTGGTGAAGGGCTGTTGAGAGGCGGTCGGCGGTGCGAATAGTGCCTGGACGAGTCCGGTGGCCAGGTCTCGCAGCCAGGTGTGGGCGGGGTCGTTGTCGTAGCGCTGGTGCCACAGCAGGTACAGGGGGATGTCGGGCAGCGGGAGTGGCGGCGGCAGTGTGGTCAGGCCGAGTTGTTCCCGGGCCGTGCGGGTGACCGCGTCGGGGAGGGTGACGACGAGGTCGGTGTCGAGGGCGAGTTGCAGTGCGAAGGCGGCGGTGGGCCCGGCGGCGACGACGCGTCGTTCGAGGCCGCGTGTGGTCAGGGCGTCATCGATCGGGTCGCGTAGGTTTCCGCGCCGCGAAACGGTGAGGTGTTCGGCGGCTGCGTAACGCTCCAGGCTCAGCGGGCCTTCGGTGAGCGGGTGGCCCGGTCGGACGGCGACGACCAGCCGGTCCCTGCCGACGAGGCGGTGGCGGATGTCGGGGAGCGTCGGAGTGCTGGAGCTGGATTCGAGGTCTACCTCACCCCGGCGCAACTCGGCGTCGTCCGCCCCTGGTTCGGCGGACAGGCGCAGCCGCACGCCGGGGGCCTGGCGGTGGACGGCGGTGATCAGAGCCGTGCCGGAAGCTGCGGTCAGGGCGTCGTGCCAGCGCACGGTGAACACCCGGTCGAGAGCTGCCAGGTCGAGTTCCTGCTGCGCGGAAAGAAGTTGGTGGGCCTGCTGCACGAGGGCGTGGACCTCGGCGCGCATGGCCAGCGCCCGGGTGGTGGGGACCATGCTGCGGCCGGTGCGGACCAGGATCTGGTCACCGGTGGCCTTGCGGATGCGGCCCAGGGAGCGGCTCATCGCCGGTGCGGTGACGTGGAGGCGTGCTGCCGCGCCGGCGACGCTGCCCTCTTCCAGCAGGGCGTCCAGGGCCGTGAGCAGGTTCAGATCCAGTTGCATGACAGTAAGTCTACAAGTGACAAGCATGCACTTGTTGTTAATGATCGGGCGCCCTACCTTCGAAGGGCGGGGGAGAGGCAACCGCCCCTCTTCTACCGATCCCCAGGGAGCCCAGCATGAGCACAGCCATTTCTTTCGACGCCGGTACGACGCTCCTGTCCGACGTGACAGCTGCGGTGAAGACCGCCGGCGTCACGCTGCGCGACCGCCACACCTCGCACGCCCGGGGCGTGAGCCTGGACGAGGTCGTGGGCGAGATCCACGCCAACGACGACGCGGTGCTGGACGTGCTGCGGGAACCGCTGCTGCGGGCCCAGCCGGGGTCGCAGTGGGCCGAGGACGAGCTGGCCGGCGGCGCGCTCCCGCCCGGGGAGTGGTGGGTCGTCGACCCTGCCGAGGGCAACATCAACCACGTGCACGGCATGGAGGACTGGGCCGTCACCGCCACCCTGGTCCGCGACAACCGGCCGGTGCTCACCGTCGTCCACCTGCCGCTGACCGGCGACACCTACACCGCCGTCGCCGGCGGCGGTGCCCGCCTCGACGACCGGCCCCTGAAGGTGTCTGCCAAGACCGACCTGGGCGCCGCGCTCATCGGCACCGGCCAGGCCAAGCCCGGCGAGGACGAGCGCACCTTCCGGCGGATCGGTGACTCTGTCACCGCGATGCTCATCAACGGCCTGGTCGTGCGCGTGTCCGTTCCCGCCACGATGCAGCTCATCCACGTCGCCGCCGGACGCATGGACGCGTTCTGGCAGTTCTCCGACGTCCGCTCCGGCCTCGTCGCCGGCGCCCTGCTGGTCTCCGAGGCCGGAGGCACCGTCACCGACCTGACGGGCGAACCCTGGAACACCGGCAGCCGCGACTTCCTGGCCGCCGCCCCCGGCATCCACGCCGCCGCCCTCAAGGTCCTCTCGCCGATCGCCTGACCGGAAGCCTCCGCTCTTCCCCGCCCCGATACCGCAAGGAGCATCACCGCATGACCAACATCGGCATCCTGGGCGCCGGCCGCGTCGGCACCAACCTCGCCGGCAAGCTCTCCGCAGCCGGACACCACGTCACCCTCGGCGGCCGGAGCCCCGAAGACACCGCCGCCCGCACCGCCGGGCTCGCCCCGCGGGTCGCCTTCGCCGACCAGCGCACCACCGCCCGCACCGCGGACATCGTGATCAACGCGACGCCCGGCGACAGCTCCCTGGACCGCCTCACCGACCTGAGCGCCGAGCTCGCCGGCAAGATCCTCATGGACGTCTCCAACGCCACCCGCGACGCCGCAGACGGCCTGCCCGGCGCCCTGTGCTATCCCGGCAGCAGCCTTGCCGAGAAGCTCCAGGCCGCGCTCCCCGACACCCATGTGGTCAAGACCCTCAACACCATGCTTTTCATGGTCATGACCGCTCCCGAAACCCTGGCCACCCCACCGACCGCCTATCTCTCGGGCGATGACGAACATGCGAAGAGGACCGTCACCGGCCTGCTCGGCGACCTGGGCTGGCCGCCCGAACGGATCGAGGACCTCGGCGACATCACCACAGCCCGCGCCACCGAGGCCATGATCCTGGTCGTGCCCCACATCCTGCGCCGCCACGGCTTCAAGCCCTTCGCCGTCTCCCTCGCACGCTGAGCCGCCAAGACCGGGTTCAGACCAAAACCAGGTAGCGGGCTCGTGCGAGGCGGATGGGTGCTGGCAGGGACAACGCCCGCTGGGCTGCAAATGACGCCCGAACTCATCGACATTGATCACGCCTACAACACGCGAGGCGGCTCCCGAAGTCGTCGACAAACGACTCCCATTCCCGGGTTCTGGCTCACTTTCCGTGGAGGGCTGACGGAGCGTGACGTCGGTGCTCTGTCTGTCTGCTGTGGGTCTCATCCAATTAGGTGGCATCGCCGGCCGGGCCAGTGTGCCCATCAAGCGGCTAACGGGCTTGGGCCTACGTTGACAGCCGGTAAGGGGGGAAGCGATGACCGATCACCCGCACATTGGTGTGTTCCGGCGCGCCATGGAGGCCTTCTCAGCAGGCGACATGAAGGCCCTGGCGGAGGTCTTCCACCCGGACGTCGTCTGGCACAACGGGGGCCACGGGCCGCTCTCGGGGGACTTTCACGGCCGAGAGGCCACATTCGAGATGTTCCGTCGTGACTTCGAGCTGTCAGGTGGCACGTACCGCCCTCAACTCCACGATGTTCTCGCCAACGATGCCCATACGGTCGCCCTTCCATGCCACTGCGTCGCGCGAGGGCAAGCAGCTCGACATGGACTACGTGATCGTCTTCCACATCAGCGACGGCAGGATCGCCGAAGGTTGGGAGCTCTGGGCTGACCAAGCAACATACGACGAGTTCTGGTCGTAGAGATATGAGGGGCTGCGGTGGCCTCCACGCCGGCGCGCGCACGCCACCACCACGGCAGCACCCATGCGGCGTCGTTGATGCACGCCGGGACGGCAGCGAGCGCACGGCCGGGCCTGTGCATCACGGTCAGTCAACCCTTCACGGAAAGTGAGCCAGAACCCATTCCCGTGTACAGAGCCAAGGCGCTGCTGCGCACGGCCGGTGTGCCGAACCCGTACGGCTCTGGGAAGGCCCGCGCGGACGGGCCCCGCTCCAGGGGCAGGTGAGTGCTCAACAGATCACCGAACTCCTCGACTCCTTCCTCCTGGAAGAAGACGCGCTGGACGCGCTCGTGCACGAGGCGTTCGCGGAGCAGGCCCGCGAGGTGAACAACCAGGGACTCGCCGCGCAGGTGGAGTACCTGGCAGGCACGTGCGCGGACGTGCATGCTCTGCGAGACCTGCTCAAAGACCTCACCGCTTGATGCCGTTACGGCTGTCCAGGTGGGTTGCCACCCGCCGTGCTCGACAGCGGGTGACCCGCCGCCGCGAACCCCTTAAGGTCGCGTCGATGCCCTTCCATCCGTACCCGAGCCCACGGCGCCGCGCCCGCGATGGCGTGGCAGCGCGGGCTGCTCAGGGCGGTGGCCAACTGGAGAGCGGCTGCCGGCTTGAGAGGCCGGTGGTGACGTGCCCGGAGGCCAGGACCCGGGCGTACGTCCCCGGCCCGTAGGCGACCAGAGCTGCCGCGAGCGATGCCGCGGCTGTGTCGGCCGGCCCCGCGCCCCACCAGTGTTCGTCCTCAGGGGCGGGTGCCTGACGGGGCAGTTCGCGCCGGACGGCGAGGAGCGCGGCGAGGGCCTGGGCGTGAGCCGAGTCCATGGTGACGGTCAGCAGAGCGGGGCCGAGCTGGTGGACCCGCCCGGTGAGGTTGTGCGCGGCGAGAGCCCGCCGCAGGCCGGTGCTCGACACCGCAGGGTCACCCGCGATGTCGGCTCGGCCGGACGGCGCGGCCGGTTCGCGCTCGACGCGCTCGCGGAGGGCGGCGACAGCGGCCGGGATCACCTCCAGGGTTTCAGCGGCCTCTGGGCTGAGACCGGACAGTGCCCCGGCGAGCACCTCCAGAGCGGTGGCTGCGTCCTCGACGGCGCCCGCAGTCCAGCGCCCCTCGGGTCCGCCGGCGTCGGAGAGAGCACACGCGGCGATCACCACGCTCTCGGCCAGTGGGTCCGGGCGGGTGGTGGAGTTCTTCATGTGCCGCCCAACGAGTCCGGCCAGTTCGCGTGATGCTGGCAACCACCTTTGAGGGACGGACGTTGGAGGGGTGTGAGGTCCGCATCGACGCCTTCTGATAGGGGAGGATGCGTGTATGGCTATCAATCAGAATCCCACTGGCATAGATAACGTCGAGGAGCCTGTCGCTTCCGAGCCGCCCGCTGCTGCTCCGGCTCCGGCTCCGGATGCGGAGCTCACGCCTCGCTGCGGCATGGTGGGGCCCGACAGCTGGGACCTTTTTCTGCAGGGCAACTTCTTCTGCTCGCTGCCGCGCGGCCACGACGGCTTGCATTACGAGGAGGGCGCACCCCGCAAGTGGTGGGACTACGAGTAGGCAGGTGCCCCGGCGGGCGAATGAGCCGCCCCCCGGTGAGATGGCGGCTCTTTTCGGCGCGTCGGCGCTATACGTGTCCGTAAAGCGCGACGGTCAGGCCCCCGGCCATGCCTCAAACCCGGCGTCCTGCCGCTCCCAACCCCGGGGCCGCTGACGGCAGTCCGGGCTGGACTGGGCTGAGCTGGACCGTGCTGGTGACGCACGATGGCGAGGCCGGGGTGCTGGTCGCTGACCGAAGCGAGCCGTGCCCCGTCGTCTTCGACGTGGGCAGCTCCAGTTCACTGGCTGCCGGAATACTAGCGCCGCAGGTACGCGAGGACGGCCAGGACCCGGCGGTTGTCCTCAGTGGACGGGGCGATGCCGAGCTTGGCGAAGATGCTCGCGGTGTGCTTCGCGACGGCGCTCTCGCTGAAGTGGAGGGTGGCCGCGATTGCGGCGTTCGAGCGGCCCTCCGCCATCAGTTCGAGGACATCGCGTTCCCGGTGGGTGAGGATGGCGATGGTACCCCGGGCTTCGCCGCGCGACAGCAGCCGGGCGATCACCTGCGGGTCCAGCACGGTGCCGCCGGCGGCGACACGGCGTACGGCATCGACGAACTGACCGGTGTCGGTGACCCGGTCCTTGAGCAGGTAGCCCACGCCGCCGTCGCCGCTCGCCAGGAGCTCGTTCGCGTAGAGCTGGTCGACGTACTGGGAGAGGACGAGGACGGGCAGGCCGGGATGGTGCCGGCGGGCTTCGAGGGCGGCCTGGAGGCCCTCGTCGGTGAAGGTCGGTGGCAGGCGGACGTCGACGACCGCGACGTCCGGCTTCTCCTGTAGCAGGGCGCGCAGGAGGGAGGGGCCGTTGTCCACGGCTGCGACGATGTCGAAGCCATGCTCCCGGAGCGTGCGGACCAGGCCGTCCCTCAGGAGGAAGAGGTCTTCGGCAAGGACGACGCGCACGGGATCTCCAGGGTCACTGTGGTCGGTCCGCCCTGCGGGCTGTGCAGGGCGAGGCTCCCGTCGAAGGTAGCCAATCGCCTCCGGACGCCGAGCAGCCCGGTCCCCCGGGCGGGGTCCGCCCCGCCGCGCCCGTCATCGGTGACGGTGATGCGCAGCCGCGGGCCGCCGTCCCCCACGCCGTCGCCGTCGTGTGCGAGGACGATGTCGATGCGGTCGGCCCCGGAATGCTTCGCTGCGTTGGCCAACAGCTCGTTGACCGCGAAATAGGCGGCCGATTCGACCGCGGCCGGCAGCCGCCCGACCTGGCGGGCCTCGACGTGCACGTCGAGGAAGCTGTCGAGGGCCAGGGAGCGCACGGCGTCGCCCAGGCCGCGGTCGGTGAGGACCGGCGGCTGGATGCCCCGGACCAGAGCACGCAGGTCCTCCAGTGCCCGCGCGGACAGCTCGCGCACCTCCAGCAGGGCGGCGCGGGCGGCCGGCGGATCGTGCTGCAGCAGGCGCGTCGCGCTGTCGAGCCGCATCCCCAGGGCGACGAGCCGGGCCTGTGCCCCATCGTGCAGATCCCGCTCGATGCGCTGGAGTTCGGCCGCCTGGCTGTCCAGTGCGACGGTCCGTGTATCTGTCAACTCATCGATGCGGCGGGTGAGTTCGGCGCTGCGAGGCGCGGTGAGGAGCAGCCGGATCCAGCGGGCGTGCAGGCGCAGGACGAAGGGTGCGAGGACAAGGCCGGCAGCCGTGAAGGCGAGACCCAGGAGCAGCGCCGCGACCATTGTGCCGGTGCTCTGGACCGGCACGAACGCGTACCAGTTGCCGTCGTCGATCAGGCGCCACACGAAGGGCTGGACGAGCGCCCCGAACAGCCCGTACACGACGAGCGACGGAGGTACGGCGACCAGCAGACCGCCCACCCAGGGCTCCAGCCACGCCCAGGTCAAGTCCCGCCAGAACCCCGCGTCGGCCAGGACCCCGCGGGCCCCCGCCGTCCGCGGGAGCGGATCCGGCGGGCTGATCCGCACCCCCGACCAGCGTGCAGCACGTTCGCGGCCGCGGTCGGCGCACCGGCGCAGCGCGGCCGCGGTCGGCGGCAGCGTCCGGTGGCCGAGGCCGACGGGCAGCAACAGCAATGCGCCTACGACGCCCGACCCGACGACGGCCACGGCCACGGCCAGCAGGCCGGCCAGGTGACAGCAGCCGACGGCGGCGGCCAGGCCGCGGAAGGACGCCGCGCGGGAATGGGAGGTGATCGAACTCATGTCCCATGCAGAGTAGTCGGTACGGCTTCCGCTGCCGGTGTGTCCCGTACGGCCCACACCAGGGCCACCACCAGGCAGGAGAGCCCGAAGCAGAGCATCGGAAGGACCGCCCCGGACTCCTCGTCCATGAAGAAGAGCAGTCCGAGGTTGACGAGCGTGTGGAAGCCGCCCGCGAGCAGCAGGCGGTACGGACCGCCCGTGCCGTCGAGGGCCACACCCAGCACGACCGACATGGCCACGGTGGCGACGAGGAACCCCGCGGCGTAGGCCGGGGCCTGCGCGAAGACCGGTACGTGCCAGGCGCCCCACACCACGCCAACCGTCACCGACGAGGCAAGAACCCCCAAGCGGGTCCGCAGCAGCGGCTGGAGGAAGCAGCGCCAGCCGAGCTCCTCCGCACACGCCCCCACGAGCTGCGCGGCCGCGATCAGCATGAAGGGGTGGTGCAGGGCTCCCGGCGGCGTGAAGCCCGCGCCCCCCGAGGCCACCCCGTACGCGAGCACGGTGAGCGCGACGATCAGCCCGGCCGCGCCGAGGAGGGCCACAGCACGACCGCCAGTGCGCCGTTCACCCTCGCCCCGCAGCAGCTCGCGGGTCCGCCTCCACCGGTACAGCGCGACCACGCCCACCCCCACGGCCGGCCCGAACTGGGTCAGCTGCATCACCTCAGTGGGCACACCGGTCCCCGACTGCACCGCGCCCAGTACCCCGGCCGCCACGAACGCCACCGCGGTGAACACCCCCGCCGCACCCCATACCCCGGCACGCCCCGCCGGCTCCACGCCGTCCACCATTTCCATGACCGTCCCGCCCGTCTGCTCGTGTCCCTACGCAGACGACGATGCCGGACCGCGCGGCCCCGGCCACTGCACCTGACCACCGGGCAGGGGTGTACCCAGCTCCACCCCTCCCGTACTGCGGCAATAGATCGTGATCTTCATGGGCCGGAGGGTTGCCCGGCGACGGTAGTGGCGGTGGCGGTGGCGGTGGCGGGCGCGGGCTTGGCGGCGGCGTCTGCGACAGGTCGACCAGCGCAGTCGGTGGGCGAGTCGTTGCGGCGTGAATCACCACCTGTATTCCTCCAGGCGGGGTCACGGCCCCGAGGGCGAGGCCGAAGGGCCCTCGGCGCATACAGGACCGCGCCGTTGGGCTACTTCTTCGACGAGGCGGAGGCCGAGCGGCTGAGCGCGGAGATCCAGGTGGTTGCCACCATGCGCGACCAGGGCGTGCGCCGGGTCGCCTTGCGCGCCAACGGGACGCGGCCGACTCGGGGCTGCTCGACGACGAATGAGCCTCACCCCGGTCTGAACCGTGGCGCACATCTACCTCCCCCAGGCCTATTAAGGGCTTGTTCCCTCTTCGGATCATTAGGCGGGCGCTGCGGATCCAGACGAGGGCTGTAGCCGGTGCCGGGGATCGGCAGTGGTGAACTGTTCCGCTGCCGATCCCCGTGTGATTACCGCTGGGACAGGTCCGGTGTCGTGGTGCGGAAGCGGGCCGTGGTTGCGTCCTCGCTCCAGCGATGCAGTCCGGCCTTCTCCAGCACGCGAACCGAGGCCGGGTTCGACAGTTCGACATCGGCGTACACCGTGTGGACGTCAGGCGAGCTCAGGGCGAACTCCACCAGGGCCCGGGTGGCCTCGGGTGCATAGCCTCGGCGGCGCCGTGAAGCCACGATGCCGTACCCGATTTCCAGGGTTCCCTCGCTGGGCGGCCAGAACAGCCCAATCGCGCCGATCACCAGGCCACTCGCCCGCTCGATGATCTGCCGTTGCCCGTACGGGCCCAGCGCGTCCGGCCGGTCGGCGATGAAGCCGGCGATGACGCGACCTTCGTCGGCGGGGAAGTCCTCCGCCCAGTGCGGCAGCCGCACCGCGTCGAGGACAGCGGTGACCTCGTCGGCGGGCCATGGCCGCAGCACGAGGCGGTCAGTGGTCAAATCCGTACCGGTCAATGAGAAAGAAGAAGACACGCGACACTCCTGGTCGTTTCAGACGACCGGGTCGCTTACCAACCTCGCGCGACCCGGACAAGGGCATGCTGATGGAGCGTCTGGCGGGCCATATTCATCAACCTCCCTTGTCGCAGGGGCAGTCGCGTCGATCACGCGTCGACCGATCGTTTCAAGGGCGAGGAGGCAGCCAAGTGCCCACGCTTCGGCGAGCACGGCATCGACGCGGACAGGGCGCTGGTCGTGTTCGATGAGTCGGCTGAGTCCACGCTCGTCGCGTCGTTGGCCCGGCGTCCGTGGGACGTGGTCGTTGTCGGGGTGGGATCCGCAAGACGAAGCTGCTGTTTCTGCCCTTCGAGCGCATCGTGAACCTGATCCGCCGCCATGCGCCCCAGGCCGCCATCGCGTTCAACACCAGCTCAACTGCTCGGACGGCAACGGCGCCGGTAGTAGGCATACGTCAGGGCGAGCACCAACGGGCCCCACAGGGTGATCAGGCCGCTGACCGTGGCGGCCAGGAGGTGCCACCACACGCTGGTGTACGGGCCGTCCGTGAAACCCGCGATGTGGAACGTGCAGAGGGTCCAGTCGACCAGCAGTGCGGTGAAGAGCAGACCGGCGAGGGTCGCGGGGACGATGACCGCGAAGGGCGGTATGCGTCGGCCGCGGAGCATCGGCACCCAGCCCGGCACGGCCTCGCCCCAGGGGCGCACCAGGCCGCGGCACAGCAGCGCGAACGTCTCGGAGAGCAGGCTCAGCGTGAGGACGTAGCCCACGTTGGCCCACCGTGCCCAGGTCATGGGGGGACCGTCGATGCCCATCATGAAGTCGAACCCGATGGGCAGCCTCCACAGGCATACCGGCAGGCCGATGAGGGGGATGAGGCGGGCCGTGCGCTCCGCCCAGAGCGGTACGGGGCGCGCTGTCCCCGTGTTCACGACAGTTGAACTCGCTGCGAGGGTTGCCATGCGATCACTGTTGTGGATCTTCATCGCCTAGGGATCGCGCTGGGGCAGGATCTGTCTCCCCCTCGTGGGGGAGCGGTGTACGCCGCCGGGCGGGGGCGCGCCCGCATGGCCTTCGCCATAGCGCACCTCCCAGCCGAGGCGGGAGACACCCCCAACCTCCCACCAAGGAACGGGTCGCGAAGCGATGGAGCGACTGTTCAGGGGCCGGCCCGCCCGCACCGACGAGGCCGGCGTCAGCCGGGCCAGGATGAACCGCGCCGCCACGGTGCTCGCGGAGTGGGACAGCCGCGTTGGCCGGAGCCCGGCCAGCCTGCGCGACCAGAAGCTGAGCGAGGAGATCACGCTCCTCCGTCGACAGCTCAAGGACAGCCGGCGGAAGCGTCAGCGACTCCAGCAACAGGTCGACGCCGCAGCCACGGTCATCGCAGTTCTCCTCGCCGAGAACTCCGCTCTCCGCGAGCAGCTCATCAAACGCGCCGCCGTCGTCGTCCCCTCCGCTCCGTGAGTGAGTTGCGACTGAGGCTGTCAGCCGTGGAGGGTGGGCGCCGGTGTGCTGCGGATATGGCTGGCCCGCCCAGCCCCTCCCTGACACTGTCCGCTCGCGTGATTCAGGAGGTGCCGGCTCCGGGTCGTGCCAGGCGGATCATCGCGCGGTACAGGGCGGTGGGTGCGGGGGCGTCCGGCAGGGTGGGGGCGTCGGTGCCGGGGGTGGCGAAGGCGCGGAGCAGGTGGCCGACCAGTCGGCGCCAGCTGTCGGGGGCGGCGTCGCCGGTGGCGGCGATGACGCCGGCGTTGGCCATCAGCAGGATGACGATGTCCTGGTGGGTGAAGTCCTCGCGCAGGTGTCCGGCGCCCTGGGCGCGGGTGATGAGTTCGACGACGCCGTGATAGGAGGCGGCGCGGCGCTCTTCGAGTGCCTTGGCGGCGGGGAAGGTCATGGTGAGGACGTCGGCGAAGCCGCGGTCGGCGGCCTGCATGGCGCAGACGGTCTCGATGTAGCGGGCGAAGCCGTGCCAGGGGTCGGGGTCGGCGAGGGCCTCGGTGACGGCGGCGGTGTAGGCGTCCATGCGGTCGGCGAAGACCGCGGTGATGAGGTCTTCGCGGGTGGCGAAGCGGCGGGAGAGGGTGGCCTTACCGACGTCGGCCTCGCGGGCGACAGCGGCCATGGAGACGCCGAGGCCGTCGGTGGCGTAGAGGCGGCGGGCGGCGGCCAGGATGCGGTCGCGGTTGCGTTCGGCGTCGGCGCGCAGTCCCGGTTCGGGCTGTGGGCCTGGGGTTTCGGTAGGGACGGCGGGCGGTGTCATGGCCCCACTGTACCGAAGTGGAACACCCTTCCCGGTTGTGTTGTTACGCTGGCATCGTGGAAACGGGAAGGCCGTTCCACTTCTTCTGAAGGTGATCACCGTGCGTGCTGTAACCCTGGACTCCGTCCCCGCCACCCCTGCCGTGACAGACATCGACACCCCGCGCCCGCAGGCCGGTGAGCTGCTGGTGAAGGTGGCCGCCTCCTCGGTGAACGGCTTCGACGCCGCCACCGCGGCCGGCTACCTGCAGGGCATGATGGAGCACCGCTTCCCCCTGGTACTGGGCAAGGACTTCGCCGGCACCGTCGAGGCCCTCGGCGAGGGCGTGGACGGCTTCGCGGTCGGCGACGCGGTCTTCGGCGTGGTGATGAAGCCGTTCCTGGGCACCGGCTCGCTGGCCCAGTACGTCACCGTCCCCGCCGCCTACGGCGTCGCCCCGATCCCCGCGGGCCTGAGCCTCCAGGACGCCGGCGCGCTCGGCCTGGCCGGCACCGCCGCGCTGGACAGTATCAACGCCGTGGCCCCGGCCAAGGACGAGACCGTGCTGATCTCCGGCGCCACCGGCGGCGTCGGAGCGTTCGCCGTGCAGATCGCCGCCGCCCGCGGCGCCCGCGTCATCGCCACCGCCCGCCCCGGCGCCGAGGCCGACTTCATCACCGCCCTCACCGACGCCGACGTTCACCTCGTGGACTTCACCGGCGACCTGGACGCCCAGGTCCGTGCCATCGCCCCGAACGGTGTCGACGCAGTCCTGCACCTGGCTGGCGACGGCGACCAGCTCACGGGCCTGCTGCGAACGGGCGGACGCATCGCATCCACCCTGGGCTTCGGCCCCGACGCCGTCCAGGGCCAGAACGTCACCGCCCACGCCGTGATGGCCGACGCCAACGCGCAGACCCTCACTACGCTCGCTGCCGAAGCCGCCTCGGGCGCACTGCGTGTCCCGGTCACCGCCGCCTACCCACTGGAGCGGGCCCCCGAGGCGTTCGCCGCCTTCGGCTCCGGCGCGCTCGGCAAGCTCGCCGTCACCTGCGCCTGACCCCACCCCCACCGCGGCCGACCCGCCCCGAATCGAAGGACCCCTGACCCCTGTGAACGTCTTCCTGTGGATCGCGCAGGCCCTGCTCGCCGCCATGTTCGCCATGGCCGGTGTCATGAAGGCCACCCAGCCCAAGGACAAGCTCGTCGCCAAACTGCCCTGGGTCGCGGACTTCTCGCCCGCCACCGTCCGCTTCATCGGCATCGTGGAGTTCGCGGCGGCGCTGGGCCTGATTCTCCCCGCCGCCACCGGCACCGCCCCCGTCCTCACCCCGCTGGCCGCCACCGGGCTCGCCATCACCATGCTGCTGGCCGCGATCACCCACGCCCGCCGCAAGGAACCCGCCGCGATCGCCTTCAACGCCGTCCTGCTGATCCTGGCCGTCGTGGTCGCCTGGGGCCGCTTCGGCCCCTACTCCCTCTGACCTACGCCCCACCGCCCCGGGGGCCGGACCACAATCGGCGGGACCGGCCCCGGGCATCGTCCGCCCCACACCGGCAAGGAGCCACCCTGATGCGCGTCACCGTCTTCGGCGCGACCGGCGGCATCGGCCGCCTCACCGTCCAGCAGCTGCTGGACGCCGGCCACCACGTCACCGCGCTCGTCCGCACCCCCGCCAAGCTCTCACTCACCCACCCCGAGCTGACCGTCACCACAGGGCAGCTGTCCGACCCGGCGGCCGTGCGCGAGGCCGTGGCAGGCGCCGACTCGGTGATCAGCGCCCTCGGCCCGTCCCTGAGCCGCTCCGCCACCGGGACCCCGCTGACCGAAGGCACCGCGAACATCGTGGCCGCCATGAATCAGGAGAACGTGACCCGCTTCATCGGCCTGGCCACCCCCTCACTGCCCGACCCCAGGGACCAACCGCACTGGAAGCACAAGGTCCTGCCCGTCATGGCCAGGCTCATGTTCCCGAACGCCCTCACCGAGCTCACCGGCATGACCGCTGCCGTCACCGGCTCCGGCCTTGACTACACCATCGCCCGGATCACCAACCCCACCAACAAGCCCGCCACCGGCCGCACCCGCTCCGGTTTCCTCGGCCACGACAACGTCGGATCCGCCATGACCCGCGCGGACATCGCCGCCTTCCTCGTCTCCCAGCTCAGCGACACCCGCTACCGGCGCGCCATGCCCGCCATCAGCAACTGACCCACCGAACGACGTGGGCGGCACACCAGCCACAACCCCCTGATCAACGCGAGTGGCCCGCCATGGAAATCGGCATCCTGTCCGACCTGCAGACCGCCCCAGCCACCGGCAGGCTCCGCGACGCCGGCGGCCGCACCCGCGAGATCGTCTCCTACGCCGTCGCCGCCGACCAGGCGGGCTGGACGTCTTCGCCCTCGGCGAGCACCACAGACCCGACTTCGACGTCGCCAACCCCGCCATCCCGCTCGCCGCCATCGCCCAGGCCACCGAGAACATCCACCTCACCAGCGCCGTCTCCGTCCTGTCCACCCTCGACCCGGTCCGCCTCCACCAGGACTTCGCCTCCCTCGACCTCCTCAGCAACGGCCGCGCGAAGTCATCACCGGCCGCAGCGCCTTCCTCGAAGCCTTCACCCTCTTCGGTATCGACCCCGCCAACTACGACGATGTCTTCGCCGAGAAGCTCGACCTGCTGTTGGCGATCCGCGACAACGAGCACGTCACCTGGTCCGGCCGCCACCACCCCGCCCTGCACGACCTCCCCGTCCCTCCCCGCCCGCAGCAGGACAAGCTGCCCCTGTGGATCGGGGTCGGCCGCACCCCCGCCGGCGCCGAGCGCGCCGACCGCATCGGCCTACCTATGGTCCTGGGTGGCTCTGTTCATGGGAGACGACGGCGCTTCTACGGGGATTCGGGAGGCACCGGCGCTCTGAGCAGCGTCGAACCAGAGGTGTGGACCGTGTCTGTTTGATTGCGAGGAGCATGGGCTCCTGGGGTTGAAGTTGCCGCTGCGGCAACTCCTGCCGTCGTGACCAGGGCCGGAGAGACCGGCCTTGCGACGACACGCATGTGCGGGAGTGACGATGGACTGGCCGATCTCGGAGGTGGCCCGGATGTCGGGAGTGACCGCCCGGACCTTGCGCCACTACGACGAGACCGGCCTGCTGCCTCCGGCCCGGATCGGCGCCAACGGGCACCGCTACTACGAGGAGCACCAACTCCTGTTGCTGCAGCAGATCCTCGTGCTGCGGGCGCTGGGCGTCGGGCTGCCGGAGATCGGCCGGATCCTGTCCGAGGAGGTCGACGAGGTGGATGCCCTGCGGGGCCACCACCGGCGGCTGCTCGCGGAGCGAGACCGCCTTGATGGCTTGGCCGGCACCGTCTCCCGCACGATCGCCGAACTGGAGCAGTCCAGGAAGGACGGCAACCCCATGACCATCAACCGACCGGAGAACCTCTTCGAGGGCGTCCAGCCCTCCCAGTACGCGGAGGACATGCGCGACTTTCCCGAACTCGCCGAGGAGGTCGGACGGCGCGCTGCCACGATGAGCCAGGCCGACGCGGATGCCGGGCATCGTGAGCGTACGGCGCAGATGATCCGGCTGGCCGAACTCATGACCGCGGGCCACACGGCTGACGCAGAGCCGGTCCAGGCCGAGATCGAAGCCCAGTACCGGGCGCTGATCGAACTGCGTGCCGTGTCCGCCGAGGAGTACCGGGCCATCGGACGCTCCTGCGTGGACAACGACGCCTGGCGCACCGCGTACGAGGCGATCGCCCCGGGGCTGGCCGCGTACCAGCGTGACGCCATCGAGGCGTACGCCATCACCAGGCTGAACTAAGACCGTGTCCTATGTGGTGAGGCGGACGAGGCGTTCGTAGCAGCAGATGGCCGCGGCGAGGCCGAGGAAGGCCAGGTAGTTGCGGGGGTGGCGTTCGTAGCGGTGGTTGAGTCGGCGGTAGCCGGTCAGCCGGGACATGGTCCGCTCGATCACCCCCCCTGCGGCGCCCGAGTCGTTCCGAGGACTCGATGCCCTTGCGGGCGATGCGGACGCCGATGCGCTTGCCACGGAGCCATTTCCGCAGCTCAGGCATATCATTGGCCTTGTCGGCGTGCAGACGCTGAGGTTTGAAGTGCCAGCCGCGGTGGGGGTCGTGTCTCGTTTGGTGACCGAGCACCATGGGCTTCAGGGCCTGGCTGTCGTGGACGTTGGCCGCGGAAAGGCCGACGACGAGGGGCAGTCCTGCCGCGTCCGACAGGACGTGCATCTTGGAGCCCGGTTTGCCCCGGTCCACGGGGCTAGGACCGGTGAGCTCGCCCCCCCCTTTTTTGGCGCGGACGTGGGCGGAGTCGAGGACCGCTCGGGAGAGATCAAGCAAGCCGGCATCGTCGAGGCGGTGCAGGATCTCCTCGTGCAGCCGGCCCCAGACTCCAGCCCGTGACGAGATCAGGAACCGGCGGTGGGCTGTCGACTTCGAGATCCCGAAACACTCCGGCAGTGCCCGCCAGGCACAGCCGGAGACCAGCACGTAGATGATCGCGGCAAACAGCGTCTCATCAGGCGTGTCCTGCGTCCCGCCGCCCTGCGACCGGACCCTCGCCGGCGGGACCAGCGGCTTGGCGATCTCCCATAACCCGACCGGAACAATCCAACTCCACGCACCCCAGCCCCAGCTGACCTCAACGACCGCCTCACCACATAGGACACGGTCCAAGTCACAGTGGTTGTGACTGAGCGCGCTAGTTTGGCCCGGGTGGACAACCTTGGTGCTCAGAAGTCGCTCCCGAGGGGGCGGCCAGAGGGGCGATCAGCCAGAGCGAGGCCCTGCCGCACCGGCAGGCACCTACCCTGCTGTTAAGCCACCAGATTTCACTGAGCGCGCCTGTCGTTGCTCGGGTAACCCAGTGCCCTGTATCCGCCGTATGCACGTTCGGTTAGGCTGACCTCTCCTGGCGTGGGGACCACGGCGTGCGGGTTCGGGTTCCGATGCCGCAGGCGGGAACCCAGCGGACTGAACGGGCAGAGGCAGGGCGCAGGTGAGAGACGGTGACCGGGCTCGTGAGCGTCGTGCGCCCGGTGGGGCGGGAACGCCCATGCGGGTGACGGGGGACGCGGGTTTTGGCCCGGTGCTCGGGGCGAGGCGTCGTGGATAAGATCGCGCTCACCGCTGGAGCCCTGTACGTCATCGTCCTGCTTCGCGCCGGAGGGACGTTCGCCGTCGGGTGGCTCGCCGGCGCCGGTGCCCGGCGCAGCAGGTTCGCCGGGCGGATCTCTTCGGCGAAGTTCCGGCGCGCCGAGCGAGCGATCCAGCGGTGGGGCGCGCCGGTGGTGGCCGTCTCCTTCCTGACCGTCGGTTTCCAGACCGCCGCTAACTTCCTCGCGGGCAGCATGCGCATGCCGTTGCCGCGCTACCTCCCTGCCCTGTTCGTGGGCGGAGCAGCCTGGGCGTTGATCTACGCGACCGCGGGGCTCGGCGTGCTCCAAGTGCTGGGAAGGCTCTTCGCCGAGCGGACGGCTCTCGGGGTGTCCGCCGTGGCCGTCCTCCTCCTCGCGGTGTGCGGGGTGGTGATGTACCGCAGAAGAAGGGCGGTCCCGTCCTCCGGTGACACCGTGGCCGACGAATCGTGAACCCGTCCCGCAAGGGACGATGCCGCGGCGGGCGAGATGTACGCGCGGCCTCAGCTCTCCTCGAACGGGATCTGTAGGGCGAGGTCGTGCGCGAGGTCCCCTGCAGCCTGCCCTCCTCCGTCTCGTCCCCCGAGCGCACGGCCGGCGCGGTCGGCCACCGAGGCGCCCGGCATGCCCCGCCGCCGGCCGAACCGGGTGCGTGCTGACAAGGCGTACGCCTCCCGGAAGAACCGTGCCTACCTGCGGCGTCGCGGGATCTGCTGCACCATCCCGGACAAGACCGACCAGGCCCGCAACCGCAAGAAGCTCGGCGCCCGCGGCGGCCGCCCGCCGAGGTTCGACAAGATCGACTATCGGGAACGCCACGCGGTGGAGTGCGGCATCAACCGCCTCAAGAGGCACCGGGCAGTGGCCACACGCTACGAGAAGCTCGCCGTCCGCCGTCAGCGGTGGCCCAGCACGTTGACCACCCGTCCGCTGGGGTCGCGGACGAAGAACCGCCGCACGCCCCACTCCTCGTCCTGCAATGGGTGAATGATCTCCGCACCGCTCGCCCGCATGACCGCATAAGCCGCATCCACGTCGTCCACCTCGACGCTCATGTCGGGGGTGACAGGCGCGGTCTTGTCGCTGGTCATGATGCTGATCTGCGCCGCTGGGACGGACGGGGAGGCGAGCGTCATGATCCAGCCGTGGTTCATCACCTCCTCGAAGCCCAGCAGGCCATAGAACTCCCGGCTTTCCTGCACGGCCTCCGACTGGATGTTGGGCACGACACGGTGAACGGCCATCGACGACTCCAAGTGAGAACCAACGTGTCTCTATGTCTCCCCAGGAGTACTACGGCACGTCCCCCGCCGCGCGCATTTCGATACACGCCCTCAAGCCCCTCACAATCGAAGACCAAGGTGATGCTCCGCGACCACTCCCCAAGATCGGTGCCAGAACCTGGTTCTTATCTACGCAGCCGCAGGTGTTATCTGCCGTGCAGGTAGAGGCGGGCTGGGTTGAAGATCTCGTGACCGGTGGGGAAGCGGATGCGTATTCCGGACTCTGTCCACGTGGTGGATTCGATCCCCTTTGCGCCCAGGGCGGTGTCGATGTCCAGCCAGTGTCCGTAGGACAGGCTGGAGTCCCTGGCGATCACCATCCTGTAGGAGTGCCGCCCGGACAGGTTGTGCTCGTGTATCAGCCCCAGGAAGTGGGGCGACTTGTCCTCGTAGACCACTGATGAGGGTCGAGGCGGGCACTGGTGGGATCCGCCGCGGCTATCTCGTCTGCCGCATATGGCTCGCTCGGCTGTCAGACCGGCTGTCGCAGCCACGACTCGAGAGGCTCGTCGGCGAAGCCCGGCAGGAGCCGCGCTTGGCGGATTCGCTCCTCGGCCTTGGCATGGGCGTGCCAGCGCGAAATGCTCGGCTGGGCCAGGTCGCGACGGCGGATTCCAGGATCGTGCGTGCCCACCAGCACGCGGCCGGGGCTCGATGGGTCCACCTGCCCGAGAAGTACGGCAACTGGAGGGGTGTTTACAACCGGCTTCGCATGTGGGCCGTCGACGGCACCTGGGGGCGGGTTTTCACCGCGCTCATGGCCCAGGCTGACGCCGACGAGGACTTGAGCTGGGTCGTCCCGCCGCGGGACCGGCCGATGGCGTGGTCGTCCGGCTCGCCTGCGGGGCCCCCTTTTCCAGCAGGAGTGCTCCTGCTATAGCAAACAGTCAATGTGCTTCGCATCGATGACTACATGCTCGACGAGGATGAGTGGACCGACGGCTTCGAGCCCGAGTTCCTCTCCATCCGTGTCACTCCACCACCAAGCTCACCGCGCTGACCACATGAAGATGCCCGCGATGTGCAGGCCGGCCAGGTAGATGGTCGCCGTCTTGTCGTACCGGGTGGCCAGGCCGCGCCATTGCTTCAGGCGGTTGATGCACCGTTCGACGGTGTTGCGCTGCCTGTAGGCCTCGCGGTCGAAGGCGGGTGGTCTGCCGCCTTTCGTTGCATGGCCAGGTTCCGCCAGTGGGACTTCGGCGCCCGCACCGGCACCGAGTTCAACGAGACCGACAGGGGAACGTACGAGCTCGAAGAGATCCCTCTCGCCACCGACGCGCTGAGCACCGTCAACATCATGCCCCCCCGAAATCGCCACCCTTCTCTGCGAAGCCGTGGCGAGGGGCGACCTCTTCCAACGTCCGGAAATGCGGCAATCAGCTACCCCTGAAATCACCGATCTGCGAGGCATCGCTCCCTCGCGGCGAGGTCCCGCAACGCGGAAGCTGAGGACGCCATCAGCGCCTGGAGGGCGAAGGTTTCCCCTCCACGACTGCCCGCCGGCCGAGGCGGGATGTCCTGGGCTCTGTCAACGCACCGGAGGACTGCTGATCCGGGCGGTGCCGGCCTGGATATGCGAGAGGGCCCCTTCCCAAGCGCGGGAAGGGGCCCTCTGTGGTGTGGCTTCTGGTGCGGGGTTAGTTCTCGGTGTTCGCCCGGCGGCGGCGCCACCAGACGAGTGCGCCACCGGCCGCGACGGCTGCGGCTGCGATGCCTGCGATCAGGCCGACCGGGGTGTCCGAGCCGGTGTCGGCGAGGTCGCCGTCAGGGTCCTTCGGGTCGGGCCTGCTGGTCGGGGGGCTGGACTGGCCATCTGTCGGGTCCGGATCCGGGGCCGTCGGGGTCGGCGTCGGGTCGGGCTTCCCCGGTCCGGTCGGCGTCGGGGTCGGCGTGGGGTCGGGGGTGCCGTCGTCGGTTGCGGCCGACCCGTTGCCGCCGAGGAACGCGGTGTCACTGTCGCGGGCGGAGGTCTGCGCTCGCACAGAGTCCTTCGTCGTACGCGGAAGCTCACGGTGCTGCGTGGTGAATTCCACGCCGGAGACGTTCCGCTTGGGGGCCTTGGAGAAGTCGACGCCGCCGACGAAGAAGGTGTAGACGCGTCCATCACCGAGGGGCCATTCGTAGGTGAAGTCTCCCTCGGTGAAGGACTTGACCATCTCCTTCCACACCGTGCGCTTGTCCCAGTCGGCATTCTCGCCGCGCAGCGGCCACCGCTTCAGATCATTGCTGTTGATGATGGGGCGGAAGTCGGTGGCCTTCTCCGCGTCCTGGAGGCGGATCCACTCCGCCGCGACGCGGGACTTGTAGACGCGCCGCAGGTCGGCGTACTTCGGATCGGTGTTGATCTTCTCCTGCACGTGCGGGACGAGGTAGCGATCGATCAGGCGGTGGCTGTACTCCTTCTCCGCCTTGCTCAGCTTCGTGTCACACCGCTCGCCGGGGACGGGCGTGGTGAAGTCCATCGCGGCGTGGTTGACCTTGAGGGGGGCGTCCAGGATGTAGATGCCGCCGTCCTGCTCGCGGACCTTCGCGCGGCCGGGGACGATCCAGTTGCGTCCCGAGCCCCAGCAGGGCACGCCGTTGACCTTCGGCGCGGCGTTCATGAACTCCTTGCCGGGGGACTCCTTGGGGTTCATGGCGCGGGAGAAGTCCCGCTTCATCTCCATGTCGGCCACGAGGAGGACCCGGCCGGTGTCGGTCTGGCCGAACCCCTTGTCCATGATCGTTTCGGGCTGGTCCGGGTTCAGGTTCACCCAAATCCGGTCCGGGGTGAGCGCCAGCCACGTGAACAGGGCGTCCGAGGCCAGTTCCAGCTTCGCCTGTCCGCCGTAGCCGGGCTCGGTGTCCTCGTCCGGCACGAGGTCAGCCTTCATGGAGTAGTCCAGGCCCTTGCCCTTGACGGGGTTGCCGACGTACTGAAGTTCCAGGGTGGAGAAGTCGACGCCACCGGGGCCGCGGCCGAGGACGCTGCGGGTGTTGGCCTGGTTGTGCTGGTTCTGGATCTGCCGGGCCTGGGCGGGGTTCTTGCCGGAGCCGTAGGCGATGGAGTTGATCGGCCCTTGTGTGCCGGTGTTCGGGCGCGGGTTGAACACGGGGTAGGACTTCGTGTACTTCGTCTGCGGCCACAGGCCCTTCGCGGTCGCCCGGCGCTCCGCGATCCGGATCGGATTGTTGCCGGTGCCGCGCTCGGCCCGCAGCTTGGTATTCTCGGCCTTGTAGTCTCGGACGGTGGCCCCGTTGGGCTTCTCGCTGGTGAACATCGTCAGCCGCGACCGGGTGAAGTCGTACTTCGCGTCCTTGTGGCGCAGGATGACCTTGTCGGCCTTGAACTGGCCCGGCTTGCGCTTGCCGTCGGACTTGAACTCGCCGAGCTCGCCGGTGCGCTGGTTGTAGGCGTCATACCGGCGGGACGCGATCTTGTTGCCGTCCTTGTCGTAGATCTCGATGGTGACTTCACACATCCAGTCCGGGCCGATCAGGTTGAAGTCCTGGACGGCCTTCCGCTCGAATACACCCCCCTTCTGCTTCGAGTGCTGAGCACTGATCAGGTTGACCTTCCACTTCGCGAACGGCTTCTTCGTGCCCGTCCCGCTCAGGTACCGCTGATACCGGGAGTAGATCGCCGTGCGCATGTCCTCGGGGTTCTTGGACTTCGCCCAGGCCGTGTCCCACTTGCGGATCTCGGCGTCACTGCCGGTGAGCTTGGACAGCTCCGCCTGAGTGGGCGCCGGAACCGTCTCCCAGCCCTTAAAGCTGTTGTTGTAGTAGAACTCCTCGTCCGGCCCGGACTTCGTCCAATGGTGCTGCCCCGTCGGGGCGCCGGAGTTGTTCGGGGTGCGCGGGAAGGTCTTCTTCAGGTGCATCTTGTCGCACCGGCTACCCGTGGTGATCTTCGCGTAGTCGCCCGGCGCGGCCGATGCCGTCGACGGCAGGCCGATCAGCAGCATCCCCGCCGTGGAGATGACCGCCAGCGCGGCGGAAAGGCGCCTTTTCAAGCGCTGTCGTATGGGTGTGTGCACGTGGTGTCCCTGTGGTTGGGGGCCGCGGGACTTGTTCGGTTGTGGGCGGCCTGGGCAGGGCCCCCGTGTCGTCCCTGTCCGCCGGCCAACACCTTAGAGGCTGCCAACGTGCCGTGTGCAACGGGTTGTTGACGTGGCGTGTGGAGGGATGGCGAAGCCCTGGGGGGTGTTGTCTGTGGGGTTCGGTACGGTTCCGTCATGACCACACCGCCCGCCGACTACGACCCCACCCGCCACCCCGACCTCCTCGCGTGGCTGACCGAACGACAGGCCGCCTTCGAACCCTGGGCACACGAAGCCGGAGGCGTCGACCTCTTCGACTTCTCTGACGCCTCCCTGGAAGCCCTGGGAAACCTGATCCGCGAGGCGTTCGCGGAGATGGAGGAGGTCACCGCCCAGCGCCGCACCCCGTTCGTGCAGGGTGCCGTCTGGTACATCGGCGAGACGTTGTGCCGCCGCCGGGGATGGGTGTGGAAGTACCAGCCTGACATCAACTTCGGGCAACTGGCACCCTTCTACGGCGAAGTCGAGAACCGGGGGCTCAGCGACACCCCCTCTGTGGGCGCACCCGGCCGGGACGCCGACCCGGAAGAGGACTTGTATCCGCTGAACATCGTGCGCCGAGTGGTCTCGCCGGAAGACATCCTCGGTGATCCCGTCGATGAGTGCCTGGTCGGCATGGTCGAAGGCTGGTACGACGACGAGGACGAGGAAGACGGCGAGGAGTGATGCCCTCCACCCTCGCCGGAGGGGTCGATATCAGCGCGGCTGCCTGCGCGTGGCCCGCTGCCTCTGCGGCGGCGGCTTGTCGGTGGCCGGCCTTCCACGCGAAGAAACCTGTCGTGATGCTGCTCAGGATGGCCGACCCGGCGGCAATCAGGGCGATCCCTCTCTCACTCATGCCGGTGATCCTGTCCTGAGGTGCTGACGCCAGCCCCGGGTAGCAGCCACTTTGGCGGGCAGTCAGGGAACTGGGCGGCTTCGCTCGTCAGCGTTCGCCAGGCCGCGCGGATCCGTTGCTCGGATTCCCCGGCCCCCAGCATCCCCCGCAGATAGGCAACCTGCTCACCCACGGGCCTTGACCCCGAATCTTGAACACGTCTATGCGGATTGGGTCAGGGTAGTTGTTGTCAACGGCAAGGCGTTCTCGTAGGCGATCGGAGATCGCTGACCGAGGCGGGAGTGCCGGCGTCGGGTGTTGTATCGGGTCAGCCAGCGGAAGGCATCGAGTCGCGCTTCGCGCTCGCTCGGCCAGCCCTGCCGGCCTTTGAGCGTCTCTCTTTTGAAGGTGGCGTTGAAGGACTCGGCGGCGGCGTTGTCCGCGCTGGACCCGATCGCGCTCATGCTCTGCCGGACCCCTGCTGACCTGCAGGTTTCGGCGAAGGCCCTGCTCGTGTATTGGGATCCGTGATCGGTGTGGATGATCGCTCCGGCGAGACTGTCGCGGGTTCGCTCGGCTGCGGCCAGGGCGTCGATGACGAGCTCGGTTCGCATGTGATCGGCGATCGCCCAGCCGGCCAGCCGGCGGGAGGCGAGGTCGATGACGGTCGCCAGGTAGAGCGGCTTCGCGCCGCTGACCGGCAGGTATGTGATGTCGCCGACGTACTTCGTGTTCACCGCGTCCGCGGTGAAGTCACGGCCGATCAGATCCGACGCCTTCGCCGCGGCCGGGTCCGCGAGGGTGGTGCGGTGCCGGCGGCGCAGACGCACGCCCTCGAGTCCGATGGTCCGCATGATCCTGGCGACGCGCTTGTGATTGATCCGTATCCCCTCGTCGCGGAGCTCGGCGGTGACTCTGGGGGCTCCGTAGGTTCCGTCGGAGTCCTGGTGGACCTCGCGTATCCGATCAGCGAGCTCTGTCTCGGCGGCCCGGCGAGCCGTCCGCACGGCCGCGGTGCGGCGCCAGTAGTAGAAGCTCGACCGGGAGAGGCCGAGAATGATGCAGAGCCGCTTCACGCCGTGACGGCGCTGGTGATCTTCAACGAACTGGCAGCGGTTCACCAGCGCGTCTCCGTCGCGAAATACCGGGCCGCCTTGCGGAGGATGTCGCGTTCTTCCTCCAGCTCGCGGGTCCTCTTTTGGGCCGCGGCCAGCTCCGCCTGAACGCCGTCGCCACCTGACTTCGTCGCGGAGTGGGCGCCGGAACGCCGTCCGTCGGCGGCCCGGATCCAGTTCCGGAGTGTCTCGGTGTTCACTCCCAGATCGGTGGCGACGGACTTGATCGTGGCTCCCGGCCTCGACCGGTACAACGCGACCGCGTCCGCCTTGAACTCGGCGGGGTAGTGCTTCATCCCCACAGGGACTCCGTTCTCCTGGACCATCAAGGTCCAAGTCTCTCCGGTGTCCAAAATCCGGGGTCAAGGCCGGTGTTCGGCGAGCCCTGGAAGTAGTACGAGGCCTTCTCGGTGCTGCTTGCGCCGGGCTGGAGGGAGGCGTAGCCGCGGTAGTCGGCGCTGGCGATCGCGTAGGTGAATCCCTGGGGTACGTGCACCAGGAGGTTGAGCTGGCAGTTCCTGCGGGCGGCGGTGGGGGAGGAGTCGCCGCCCACCTGCGCGAGGTATTGGCTGTAGGTGACGGTGAAGGCGGTGTTGTCCTCGGACACGGCGATGGCGGCGGTGCCGAGCGGGCAGCCGGAGCCGTTCACGGTGGCGATGTCGATGACGATCCTGTCCGGGGGCGGGTCGACGATCGACGCCGGGCCTGCCTGGGCGGGCAGGGCGGAGGCGAACAGAGCGGTGACCGCTCCGCTGACCAGCAGGGGGACTCGCATGGTTCTCCCATCCGGTGCTTTGGTGCCGGGCGAGTGCGGGCGCGCGGGTGCGTCCGGTCGCGGGGCTGGGGGGGGTGCGGCGCGCCGCGGGCGGGCGGCCGTCACGGACCTGGTGCGGCAGATCGGGGCGCTGGCGGTACGGACAGGGGTGGTGCGGCCGGCAACGGTTGAAGCATCATGTACATGTCAGGCTCGGTCCCTGGGGCGCCCCACCGGTACGGGCGGGGGTGGTCGAATGCTAGAAGCCCGCGCACAAAAGGGCAGGGCGGACCCCGGCCAACAAACACCCCCAGAATGCCCTCACGTTTGGCGCGGAACAGCGGGTCCCACCTCTGCCGCCCCACACGAACCGTCCGCCCCGCACGCCACACAGCCGCCCTTGATGCATCGGGCGGGAGCCGGACTCCCGCCTGCCCCCTCGCCCCCCCCGTACCGCAGCGGTGTACGCGACGCTGTGCCGCACACGCCGACACGCACCGGCCGCCTGTCCCCAGGCCACCTGACCCCAGGCCGCCCGCCTGTCCCCAGGCCGCCGTCCCCAGGTCACCTGTCCCCGGGGCCGCGTCCCACACGCCGCCTTCCCTCCCTCGCCAGACGAGAGTGGCGCCTTCGAGCCGGTCCGTTCTCCACGGCTGCCTCGCCCGCGACGGCCGGCGGAACGAGCCCTGTGTTCTCGGTGATGTCGACACCGTCGGGGGCGCGTCATGTTGTGGTCTTCGGCCGGTGGGGGCCGCCCGGAGTCTCCGAAGGCCGTGCCGGCGAAGATGATCTTGACGCGGCTTCCGTACGACTCCGGCTCGACCGGGCACTGGACTGTGTGGCGGTCACCTGTCGCGGCACGACGGCCCGCGACGACGAGTCTCAGCGCGAGTGAGACTGGGTGTTGCGGCTCGGTTGAAGGTGAGCAGGGCGGAGTTCGCTGAGCTGGGCATTGCTCACTTTGGTGAGCGCATCCCCTTGTGGGGCCTTGCTGTAGACGGCTTGAGCTGGCCGTAGATCAGATCGCCAATGGAGCGGCTGGCCTGCGTTACTCAACCCGTTCGTTAGCGGGGGCTGTGTTGCTCATGTGGAGCGGATGCTGCGCAGCTCCACCGAGCCGCCGGTGTAGGTGGTCGAATGTCTGCGGTCCGGGGGACTGCTTCTGCCGGCTTTGAGGTGGATTCGGGCGCTCGGGGAAGTGTGGTGACGCAGGCCGGCTCGACAAGCTCTCCCTGTCACGGCATCTGCGCCTGGGCCTCCCGCCTTGCCGGCTGGCTTTATTCACCAGTAGTGCCGTCGGTTGTTCACGGGTTTGGGAGGCACCCAGATCCACGGTCGGGTGATGTTCACGAGTTTTGGTTCTGGCTCAACTTCTGTGGCGCGCCTCCGCCTCGCCGGCAGAACATGTCGGCCCGATACCAGCCAGCTGTACCAGCTTCCAGCTCGTTCGGACAGCGACGACCGCAACCACGACTGCGAACACCGTGAAAAGGCCAGCCGCAATGGGGCTCTTGCACCTGGCCGCGGTCACGACCATGCAAACGAAGACAGCCCAGTCCACCCAGGTCCGCTTCAACAACGTCACCACGCCACTCACGGCACCTCCCGGCGGGACAGTAGACCACGCGGCGTAGCACGTCACTCAATGTGTGCACTTCACAGAAGTTGAGCCAGAACCCGAGTTTTGACAGCGCTGGGGTACTTGCCAGGGCAGCATCGGGATGCTCCTGGTGAAAGGTCCTGGTCATGCCGCAGATGTCCAAGGTCGAGCTGTACGCAGCGATCCGGCGTGATCACCGTGCTGGCATGAAGATGCGCGAGCTTGAGCGCAAGTACAACGTGTCGTGGCGAACCGTGAAGAAGGCCGTGGACTCGGTCTGGCCGGAGCCCCGGAAGAAGCTGCCGCCGCGGCCGACTGCGCTGGATCCGTACAAGCCAGTGATCGACGACATGCTGCGGACGGACCTCGACGCGCCGCGTAAGCAGCGGCACACGATCACGCGGATCTTCCACCGGCTCGTCGAGGAGCACGGCGCCGATGTGTCCTACCAGATGGTCCGGCGCTACGTCTCCGACCGGAAGCCGGAGATCCTGGCGGCCTCAGGCAAGGCCCCAGTGGAAGCGTTCGTGCCGCAGACCCACCTGCCGGGCCACGAGGCGGAGGTCGATTTCGGCGACGTAACCGTGCGCCTGGCCGGCGAGCTGGTGACCTGCTACCTGTTCTCGCTCCGCCTGTCCTACTCGGGCAAGGCCGTGCACCGGGTCTTCGCCTCCTGCGGCCAGGAAGCCTTTTTCGAAGGGCACGTGCACGCGCTTCGCACGCTGGGCGGTGTCCCTCGGAGCAAGATCCGCTACGACAACCTGAAGTCGGCCGTCGCCCAGGTGCTGGGACTCAACCGGGCCCGGGTGGAGACCGATCGGTGGATCGCCTTCCGCTCGCACTTCAACATCGAGAGCTTCTACTGCCGCCCCGGCATCGAAGGCGCCCACGAGAAGGGCGGCGTCGAAGGGATGATCGGCTACTTCCGCCGCAATCACTTCACACCGGTCCCGGAAGTCGACTCCCTCGCCGAGCTGAACGAGATGGTCGACCAGTGGGACCTGCACGACGGGCATCGGAGGATCGGTTCGAGGCCGCGGACCGTCGATGAGTACTTCGCGGTCGAGCAGCCGTTGCTGATGCCGCTGCCGCAGGAGTCGTTCGAGACGGGCCGACTGTTCACGCCACGAGTCGACCGCTACAGCCAGATCGCTGTCCGGACCAATCGCTACTCGGTTCCGACCCGCCTGATCGGCAAACGGGTGCGTGTCGTCTTGCACGCCTCTCACCTGGTGGTTTACGACAGGAACGTCGAGGTGGCCCGCCACGAGAGGCTGATCGCGAAGGGCAGCTGCCGCCTGGACCTGGACCACTACCTCGAAGCCCTCATCCGCAAGCCCGGCGCCTTCCCCGGTGCCACAGCCCTGGAACAGGCCCGGTCTGCAGGCAAGTTCCCCCCGGTCCACGACGCCTGGTGGGCCCAGGCCCGCAAGGTCCACGGCGAGCGGGACGGCACCCGGGCGTTGATCGAGGTCCTGCTGCTGAACCGGCACCTCGCCCACGAGCACGTGGTCGCGGGCCTGGCCACCGCGCTGAGAGCCGGCGCCCTGACCGCCGACGCTGTTGCGCTGGAGGCCCGCAAGGCTGCCCAGGCGGAGGACGAGCCAACCGTCGGCGCCTCCGTCCCGGCGCTTCCCGGCGAGACGCCGGCGACCGTCACGTCGCTGCACGAGTGGCGCCTCGCACACCTCCCGCCGGACACCAGACCGCTGCCGTCGGTGACCCCCTACGACCAACTGCTCCGACGCCGCCGCACCAGCGGCAGCGACCACCGTGAGGGAGAAGCACAGTGACCCTGCCCCGCCAGCGCGGCTTGACCGAGCAGGCCGCCGACGCCGCGATCGACACCGCCTGCCGCCTGCTGCGGCTGCCCTCGATCCGCAACGAGTTCAACGAGATCGCCGACCGGGCGATCAAGGACCAGATGACCTACCGCGGCTTCCTCGCCCAACTGCTGATGACCGAGTGCGACGACCGGGCCCGACGTCGTTCGGAACGACGGATCAAGGCCGCGGGCTTCCCGCGGGAGAAGTCTCTGCGGGCGTTCGACTTCGACGCCAACCCGAACATCGACGCGGCCACCGTCCACACCCTCGCCAGCTGCGAATGGATCAAGAAGAGTCAGCCGCTCTGCCTGATCGGCGATTCCGGCACCGGCAAGTCCCACATGCTCATCGCCCTGGGCACCGAGGCGGCGATGAAGGGTTACCGCGTCCGCTACACGCTTGCCACGAAGCTGGTGAACGAGCTGGTCGAGGCCGCCGACGAGAAGCAGCTGAACAAGACCATCGCCCGCTACGGACGCGTTGATCTCCTCTGCATCGATGAGCTCGGCTACATGGAACTCGACCGGCACGGCGCCGAACTCCTCTTCCAGGTGCTGACCGAGCGCGAGGAGAAGAACAGCGTCGCGATCGCCTCCAACGAGTCCTTCGGCGGCTGGACCAAGACCTTCACCGACCCCCGCCTCTGCGCGGCCATCGTCGACCGACTCACCTTCAACGGCACCATCATCGAAACCGGCACAGATTCCTACCGCCTCGCCAGCACCCGCGCACGCGCTGAAGAACCTGCCCAGGCCGGCTGACTCCTCCAGGACCACCACGGCGACCCGCCGCCCTTATGGGCGCCGGGTCGCGCCCTACGCGCTGACTTCGCGTCTCGAACCGGCACGAGCAGGTGGTCTTGCCCTAAAACGTCAGAGCCATAAGCATCCTCGGTATGAGCAGGGTCTATGACGATGAGCGGCTGGCGGGCGTCTACCAGCACGGCAATGAGATGCCCGATGAATCACTCCGCGACTGGGCACACCTGATCGGTTCCTTCGCAGGCCGTTCGTCCCCTGCCGTGGTGGAGATCGGGGCGGGAACCGGCATGTTCTGCTCGGCGATGGCCCGCTGGTTGAAGCCATCGAGGGTGGTCGGTGTTGATGCCTCCTTACCCATGCTCACCCAGGCTCAGCGCTTCAACTCCCACCCTGCGGTCCAATACCTGGCAGGCACCGCGGAAGCCGTGCCCACCCGCTCCGACCTGTTCGACCTGGCCATGCTGTCCCGCGTGATCCACCATCTGCCCGACCGTGTCCGGGTCGCACACGAGCTAGCCCGAATCCTCCAGCCCAGCGGCGTGACGGTCATCCGGACCACATTCCGGGAACGGTTGGATGCACTCGTCTACGACTACTGGCCGCGTCTCCGCGAGCTGGATGAACAGCGGTTTCCATCCAAGTCCGAGGTGCTCGAGGACTTCGCTGCGGCCGGCTTCACGGTCCGGACAGTCACGTCCTTCGCTCGACCCGTCACCGCCAGTCTCCGGGATTACCACGCCCGCATGACGTCTCAGCCCCAGTCGAAGTTCACCCAGCTCACCGCTGCGGAGTTCCGAGACGGACTGCGGCGGCTGCAAGCCGACGCCCAAGACGAGTCGACGAAATGCCCGGTTCCCGTGGCGGAGCGGTACGACATAGCCGTGCTGTCCCCCTCCTGAGGGACGAGAAGTCCCCTCACACAGAAGCATCCACGTCGAACTCTCGCGCGCTCCCACCCCCACCACGCTGCTGTCATTTCCCGTGAACATTCACCGGCCCGTTGATCACCAAGTGCTGCCGAAACTCGTACACAAACGCTGCTGCTGAAAGTGAACGAAGCCAGCCGGCCACCTTGAAGCAGAGTGCTGCCGTTCTCGACAGGCGACTGCTCATGCCCGAAGGCAGACGCGCCGCCGAATACCTGGTGGCCGTGAGGACCGGAGACTTCCACGAGATGCGGGAGTCGTACGTGTACGACGGAGGGATCCTCCCCAAGGAGACGGAGCACGTCGGCATCGTCCACGACACCTGGCGGGCCGGGGCCGGCCCGCACGGCGCCTGGATGCGGTGCCTCAGGTACACCGAGGTGGCCGCCGGCACGCTGCGTGCGATGTGCCTGAGGGGCGACAAGGGCAGCGTCGGCATGGTCCTGTTCACGGCCGCAGACAAGAACCGCGACGCGGTCGAGGAGACGGCCCGGTCCGTCGGCGCCAACTTCCTCCGGCCCGCTGCGGACGGACCCGGCGGGACGCGACCGGAGCGCCGAAACAGTCGGCGCCCCACCCGGATGGGCGGGAACCTGATCAACGCGGTAGCCGACGCGGCCGATCGGAACACCGCCCCCGAAGCCGACGGGAGCGGGGGGCTCGTGCGGATGCCGTTCCCAGCTGCACCAGCGAAGCCTGGGGGGCGAAGTTGCGGCTGGGACGACGCGGCACTGGTCAGGGTGTCCGCGTTCCCGTCCGATGGCGTGGCGTCTTGGGCTGCTCGCCAGGACGCCGCAGCCGGGGACTTGGCGGCCTGGGCAAGCATCGGCTCGAAAAGGGGTGCGGGCTACTCGAGTCGGGCGGCGCGATGTTCGGGCGTCAGCGTGCCTTGGCGTACAGCTCCTCGATCAGCCGGGCGCAGGTCTCCGGCTCCCGCAGTGTCGGGTAGTGGTCGCAGGCGGCGAGGCGGACCAGGCGGCAGCGGGGGATCCGCTCGGCCATCTCCTCGTTGCAGCGGACCACCTCAGGCCGGTCCAGCTCGCCAAGTGCGAGCACCGTGGGCGCGGCGATCTCGCCGAGCCGGTCGAAAGCCGGGGGATCGGTCTGTTGGTGGGCGATGTTGGCGAACCAGGCGGGCAGCACGGCCCTGAGGTGGTCGGCCGCGACCGGGTCGGTCTCGGGGGTGCCGCCGGCGGCCTGGCCCCACCGGCTGAGGCCGAGCCGGACGATGCCCTCCATGTCGCCGGTCTTCGCGAGCTTCCCGATGTCCTGGTAGAGCTCCGTGTCGGCGAGACTGTCGTAGCCGGTGACGCCGGGGACGAGGAGTGCGAGGCCCGCCACCCGCTCGGGGTCGTTCAGGGTCAGCGCGATGGAGGCGGCCCCGCCCATGCTGGAGGCCACGAGGACCGCCCGCGCGAGCCCGAAGTGGTCGAGCACCGCCCTGAGGTCCGCGGCCGGCGAGTACGCGACGTCCGGGGCGGGCGAACGCCCGTAGCCGCGGGCGTCGTAGCGGATGACCCGGTGCCGTGAGTCGAGCGCGGGCAGGACCGGGTCCCAGATCGTCGAGTCGCCGACGCCAGGGTGGACCAGGACCATCGGCGGTCCGTCCCCTCCGGTGTCGTCCGCCCAGAGTTCGCCGCCGTCTACCGGCACCATGGTTTCCATGGGGTCAGTCTGGGCGGGCGGCCCGGTCCCGTGCCAGCCTGAGCCCGGCCATGTCGGCGTCAAGTATCGAGTCGTGCCCATGCTGCTGACGACCAGTCAGGACGACGAGCGGGAACCTCCTTGGACACCCCTGCCGGCCGGGTCCACTCTCAAGTCAGTTGTGCGCCCCCACTGGCCCCCCGGGGGCGGAGACCGGCGGGAGCGCACCAAGCCCGTGCTGTTCACCGAATCCCGGAGACGTCCGTGAAGGACGGCCGCTCAGGGCCCCGTACAGGGCCCCGTGCTGAGCGGCCGTCCCGCGAGGGGCTCCAGACGGGGTCGACAGTGCCACCCCCACATCCCGCGCGAGTCGATATCTGCAATTCATATGCGGATTTCGCATCGTGCATACTAGGATGGTCGTCATGATGAGTACCGAGGAGATCCTCCGACTCACGGTTGCCGCGCTGATGACGCGGACCGGCGAGCGCCAGGGCGACCTGGCTGCCGGGCTCGGGCAGTCGCAGGCGCAGGTATCCCGCAAACAGGCCGGGCGCGCCCACTGGTCCCTGGAAGACGTCGACCTCCTGGCCGCCCACTACCGGCTCCACGTGCTCGACCTCCTGGCCGGGCCGACACACGCCGTGGGCGTCCTCCACGGCGCGGTCCCGAGCGTCGTACCGGGCAGCCTGGCCCCGCTCGCCGTACCGCCCGCCCAGGGCTCTCTGCCGGACCGTCAGCCTGCCGCTCCCGCGCCGGCCCCGGAACGCGAGCCGGTGGGGCGGTGTGTGCTGTGCGGCGGGCCGGCTTTCGACGACGTCGACGGCTACCCCCAGCACCTCGACCCCGCCGACTGCTCGGCCCTCGCGGCCGCCGCGCAGGATGCCCCGGCCACCAAGCCGTCCGCGGCCGCGGACGCCCCCGCCACGGCGCCCGAGCCCGACCCGCCGGTCGCGGCGCCCGCCCCGCCGGCCCCGGCCGAGATGCCCACGGCCGCTCCGCCCACTCCAGTCGCCGCCCCGCCTGCCGCCCCGCCGACCCCGCCCGCGCCGTCCTCCGTCCCGGTCAACTCGCGGCAGCCCGCCCCGGGTTACGCCTCCACCAACCTGGTCGAGCAGATCACCGACCGGGTGCATGAGGTGCTCGCCGAGTGCTCAGGTGACGTCGACGCCGCGCAGGCCGCGCTGATCAAGGCCGCGATTCCGGACGTGATGGCGCTGCTGAAGTCCTCCCGGGTCGGCGGCCGGTACGAGCATTCGGAATTCCCACCGACCGCCGAAATCCTGCGCAAAAAGTCACAGAAGGGCGCAGATGAAATCTGGGAGGGCCGCCCCAAGTGGCGCAACTCCGAGCTTTTCGCGGCGGCGAAGAAGGGCGAGCTGATCGAGGTGACCGCGCTCGACATGAACGCGGCCTACTGCTCGGCGCTGAAGTGCTGGCTGCCGATCGGCCAGCTCCGCGAGGACACCAGCGGCGTGCACGACCCGAAGAAGGCCGGCGTCCACCTCATCACCCCGGCCACCTGGGAACACACCGACCTCCCCAACCCGTTGGGGCACCGGATCGAGCCCGGCGAGCTGTGGGTGACCGAGTCCACGCTACGCCTCCTGCTCGACTGCGCCCGCCAGGGCCTGGCCGACACCCCCGCGATCCACCGTTCGCTGGTCTCGGGCGCCTCGGAAGCTCTGCTGGAAAAGCTCCGCCGCGCCCTGGCCGAATCTCGGAAGAACGCTCTCGCTGAGGGAGACGAACTGACGGTGGCTTATGTGAAGGCCATGTATTCTAAGTTCGTGTCAACTATTGGCGAGTCAAGCGCGAACCGGGAAATCCGCCGCCCGGACTGGATGCACATCATCCGCGCGAAGGCTTTCGCGAATCTGTGGATGAAGGCCCACAAGGCACACCGGTCGGGTCTTCAAGTTGTCGAGATTTCCGGCACGGATGAACTCCACGTCGCGGGGGACTGGCGTTCCGTTTTCGCGGAGGGCCGAGACCTGAACCAGGTCAAGGAAAAGGACACCTACACCCTGGGGGGTAGGCGCTGATGGCAGGGTCATCGGAACTGTGGGGCCGCTGGGGCGATTTCGGCAAGTACAGCACCCGAGGAATGAAAGGCGGAGAGGCCCTTATCCAAGAGTTGAACCGGATCGTCTATTCGTCCGGGATCTCCTCGCCCGTCACGTCCAACCGCGGCCTTGCCGCCCGGCTGCGCTACCTCGACAGCGAGGCCGGCCTCGAAGCGCTGAAGACGCAGGGGGTTACCGACCGCGCGCTGAAGTCCTGGACGGAGGGCGGGGTTACTCCGTCGCCTAAGAGCCGGGAGCGGATCGACAGCGCGTACTGGGAGCGCCGGCGGGCTAACCTGATCCGCTCGGGATGGCTCAAGCGGCACCTGGACAACGACGGCCAGGGCAGCCGGATGGAGATTTATCCGGTGGACCAGTCCCAGGTGGACGAGAAGCGCCGGCGCCCGACCCTGTCCCAGCGCTCGATCACGGTCCGGTACATCTGGGAGGACCTGGTGGGCGCCTACGCCGACCAGGACGACGACATGATGGACGAAATCTGGGACGACGTCATCAGCGACCTGGACTCCGACTTCGCGGCCTACGCCTACGTCGCCTCGGTCGGCATCGGGGCCTGATCGGCACCCAGGTCGCCGCACAGTCCCTCGACTTCACCCAGCAGCTCGGAGAAGTGCGAGGGGCCCCAGGACGACGTCCTGGGGCCCCTCGCACGTTGTGCTATCGGCGGATATTGACCGTCACCGTGATGCCGCCGAAGGCGAAAGCGGCACCGCCGATGACCCCGGCGGCGGTCGCGGCCTCCGAGTGGCCGGTCAGCCCGAGGACAACGACGGCGATCACGGAAACCACGCCGGTGGCCACCGTGGCCACCGCGAGGCGGCGGGGCGGCTGTCCCGGCCCGGTCGGAGGCGTGGCCTCCGCCGACGGGATTGGGGATCGTCTACGTGATCAACCACCTCACCCAGAACCTGTCCGTACGGGACATCATCTGGATCGGGTGGCCACCTGTGACAACGCCTCGTCCCCGGCGTTGCAGCCGCCGGGGACGAGGCGCTTGCCTTGTGAGGCCGGTAGTCAGCGGACTTGATCGGTCAGGGCCTGTCGTTCGGGTCAGGCCGGGATGCGGGCCCCTGCGCCGCCGACCCTGATCCGCCGGTCGCCCGCCCGCAGTTCCACCGTCAGGACGCCGGGGCGCCCCATGTCCTCCCCCTGGTGGAGGGTGAGAACCGTCGCCTCGGGCACGAGTGCGAGCTCACGGGCGTACGCGCCGAAGGCTGCTGCCGCCGCCCCGGTCGCCGGGTCCTCCACCACACCGCCCACCGGGAACGGGTCGCGGACGTGGAAGACCTCCGCAGAGGCGCGCCAGACCAACTGCAACGTCGTCAGGTCGAGCCGGTGCATCAGGGCCTCCAGCCGGGCGAAGTCATACGCCAGGCGGGCCAGGCGCTCTCGGGTCGCGGCGGCCAGGACCAGATGGCGGGCGACCCGCGAAGGCGATGCGGGGAGGCAGGGCGGGATCGAGGTCGCCGGCCGGCCAGTCGAGCGCGGCGAGCGCCTCGGCCAGGTCCTCGGCCGCGACCTCCTCGATGTGCGGCTCGACGCTGGTGAGCGTGGCCCGCATCGCCCCGCCCTCCCGCGTCACGGTGACCGGCACGGTCCCGGCCCGCGTGCTGAACACCAGGTCGCCGGGGCCGATGCGCTCAGCGAGAGCCACGGCCGTCGCGACGGTGGCGTGACCGCAGAAGGGCACTTCCGCCTTGGGGCTGAAGTAGCGGATCGTGTACGCGCGCCCGGCGTCCACCACGCCGGAACCCGCTCCCTCGAACGGCGCCGTCAGGAACGCACTCTCGCTATAGCCGACTTCGGCGGCGATCGCCAGCATCTCCTCGTCGCCGAGGCCCGTGGCGTCGAGAACGATTCCGGCGGGATTGCCTCCCTCGGGATCGTCGGAGAAGGCGGTGTAACGCAGGACCTCGGAGGTTTCCCGTACATAGTTCATGCCGGGAGAACGGCACCGAGCCCCAAGATCGTTCCCCGGGTACAGGGACAACGTGGTGAGCCTGACGGTGAGCGCTTCAGCGCCCGGCCAGCTCCAGCTGCCGGCGTTTCGCAACGCCCGCACGGCGATGGACGACGGGACCGGGAGCCGACGGGTCAGAGTCAGGGTGCGAACGCGTCGACCAGCACGCGCAGCCGCAGCACGACATCCTGCTCGACGTCGCCCCGGTCCAGAACCTCAGCGGCGGGGGGCGAGCACGTCGACGAGCCGGCCGGACCGTACGGCCGACGGCACATCACGCAGACAGGCACGGAAGAACGCCCCGTCCCACCGGCCGCGAGCAAGGCCCTCGGCGAACTCCCCCTCGGCCTGCTCCGGCACCCACCGCCCCGCCCCGTACTGCTCCACAAGCGCAGCGGCATCCCGGCGCAGCGCATCGACAAGCACCACCGTCGTCACGCCCTGCCCAACGACACCACCACCGTCATCGACATGCCCCGGCGAGTTCACCATTCGACTCACCAAACGCGCCGGAACGACACAACCTGTGAGCCACACACCGCGTTTCCCCAGGTGATCGTCTGCGGGGGAGTGTCAGTGAAGATTCGTCATCTGGCTGTCAGCGGTGTAGCCCCAACGACCTGGTAGTTCACAGTGACAGGCTGGTGCTGACACGAGCGCCGAATGGCCACGTCATTCGCAAGGTCGAAGAGGTCGCTCATCGGCTCGATAGGCGGGTGTACGAAGGCCCCGGGCCGGAGGTGGCCGAGGCGCGCGAGGCCGCCACGCACATGACGGAGCTCGTCGATCTCCACGCCAGGGACAACCTCGCCGATCAGGCGGCGATGGCGGATCTGGAGCAGTCTCTGACCGCCGCGACCGCAGTCGTACAGCAGCTGGAAGCCCAGAGCGTTCCCGAGGAGCCAGCGCGCTCCTGACGGCCGGCAAGAGCCGCCCGCCAGCGGGGCCTGGGATGCCGGGCGGCATGAGCGACACGCCCACCCACGGATGACAAGGCGGGCAGGCGCCTCGCGGCCAATACCCTGCCGGACGGCATGACACGAACGCCGCCCGCCGCCGTCGCAGCGCCCACGCCGCCCGCGACCCAGAACGGCCAGGCTCCCCGGCACTTACCGGCAAGGGCCCGTGACTCCTCCTTACACCCTCCAGAGGGTCCGTACGGCGTCCTGAGAGCACCCCACGACCTGCCTGACAGAAGATCATGCTGCGGCGGCAGCCAACCTCCTCAGACGCGGGAGAATGCGTGTGGGAAGGTCGAGCGTGTGATCAACCAGCATGGTGGCTTGAGCCGCGAACTCGTACTCGTGGACGGATTGAGCCCTGCGGACATCGTGCTCCTTCACCGTGGGGCGCTTCGCGTGCTGCGTTCCGGCATCGACGCTGCCCACCTCGACGCCTACAGCGACGATCCCTGGCCACCCGCGGTGCTCCGTTCGTGCGAACACGCGCTATCCCTGGTCCGGGAGGCGGTGGCAGATGGCACTCGTTCCCGACGAACCGACCCCGGGATGGGCATCGACATCGACATCCATGACGACGCACAGTTCGACCTGCTGGACCTGACTCCCCACACGATCAACGCCGAAGGCTGGCGAGGGCACCAGCTGGTCCTCAGCGCCAGCGACTCGGGAACCTCACTGTGGATGGCCCTCACGCAGGAACAGGAGGCAGAACTCCTGTCCCGACTGCAACCGCAGGGGATCCCACCAGAGGCGATCACCTCCTCCGCCCTGCGATCCACGGCACCAGACACCACTCCCTGATCCGGCCTGAGCGACAAAACACCCCCTAAAGCCCGACCCGTGGAGCCCGCCGGGCCCGTGCCGCCACCTCCCGCAGCAGCAGTACGGCAGCCGCCGACCCCGGCGGACCGGAGCTCCGCACCGCCAGAGACGCACCCGCGCGGCGCACCGCGTCAAGGCGGAGGCCCTGGACGCCGACGAGAGCCCGTACGAAGGGCCGGTACGAAGCCTCCACCACGCCCGTGAGGGGGAAAGCCGCCGCCAGGTCGGTGGCCGCCCGGTCCGCCTGCTCCTCGACGAGCCGACCCAACGCCGCGCCAGGCCGGCTCAGGTCCGCGCGGTGGCGCGCCACCGCGTCGGCAGGCACTCCCAGCCGGCCCCCGCGCACGTCCTCGGCCAGGTCCTCCAGAAAGTCGATGCGCTGCATGGCACAGATAAGCCGATGGCAACCATCCATGAACACCGCCCGCCCCGACACGTCCGCAGGCGCGAGGAGACAGGCCGTGAGCATCAGCGCAGGCAACGAGTACTCCCGTACGTACTGCTCCAATTCCTCCTCGTCCGCGATGGCCCGCCACGCGACCTCAAGCTCGCAGCCCCGCAAGAACCCCTCCACATAGACGCGCACGTCCGGGTGACGCTCGGCGGTGCGCACCAGGCAACGCAGCACGGGCAACCCCGAGTCACCCTCGGCGAAGGCCTTCCGTACCAGGCCGTCCCACTCCACGAGCGCGGCCGCCCGCTCGTCCGGCGCCCCGCGGTCGATCCGGTCGTCGGTGTCGTGCATGAACGCGACGGCGGCCACGACGTGCGGCAGCAGCGCGGCAGGGAGCAGCAGCCGCGCGGCCGCGTACTCGGCCGTCGCGAACCTCCGCACCACCCGCCGCTGCTCCGTGTAGTCCCGCCGCAGCACCGGCTCCCTGACCCCAGCCCGGTCCAGGGCCCACTTCCACATGCCTTTTCTCCCGTCGTCGGCTGCGAGCCTAAGGGCGCCAAAGCCGGAAACCCGGATGAGCCCCCGACATCCTGTCTGCCAGACTCGTCGCGGTGTACGAGGTGTTCGAGATATACGAGGTCGACAACATCTACGAGACGCATGTGACGGTCCGGTGCCGCACTGAGGGCGAACGGGCCCGACTCGGCGTGTGGGCGGCGAGCCGGGGGCTGAAGGTCACCACCATCGTCCTCGCCCGGGGCCGGACACCGGTCCAGCCAATGCTGACCCTGCCCGACCGGACCAGGCACCCGGCGGTCGTGGCCGGGCTGCGGGAGGCCGGATTCGAACCGGTGCAGGTCAAGGTCGAAACGGTGCCATGGAGCGCGGAGCCCTCAGGCCCCGGCGGGGGCTACTACGAGCACCACCTCAAACGGGCGCTGCCCGCCGCGTACGACCGGGCCGCGCTCGAGGCCCTCGTCATGCCACACGGCGCCCACGTCTCCTGGAACCCCCGCCGGGTCCTACCAGGCCAGGGAGGTCGGCACGAGCGTTTCGTGACCCAGCGACACCCAGGACCAGCAGACGCGGCAGGACGCGCCTGCGACGTGCTCGTTGCCGCGCTGGTCGCAGCCGGGCACGAACTGGTCACGCAGGAACGGGAACTCGTCCTCTCCGACAGCGACCTGTCATTGGACGAGGGATGGCTGGAGGAAGCCGAAATAACGACAAACCGTGGGCGCCGTCGATCCCGGACGGGCCGGACACCGGCGCGGAGCCCCGCACCGACTACATGCGCCGCAAGGACGAGCTCCCACACACCCTGACCGCCGGCATCGGCGACGCGGCCGTCCGGCACCGGGTCTTCGACCCGGCCTTCAAACACTTCGACGAGGCATACCGGCCCGGTGACGGCGTCGTCGAGGACCCAGAGCTGCGGGCCCGCTGGCAGGCGGCCCGACGCGCGGCCCTGGAGCTCGTCCTCGCGGCCGTCGCCGACTCGCCGTGGACCGACTTCCTCGTGCTGCGTGGCAGCATGCTGATGTCCGCCTGGTTCGGCGAGGCTGCCCGCGACCCGAAGGACATCGACTTCGTCGTCGTCCCCGAGACCTGGCGCATCGAGGAGCCGCGTACCCGCGCCATGCTCGACGGCATCGCCGAGGCGGCGGAGCCGCCAAGCCGAGGAGAGCGGCACGGGCCTGTCGATCTCGGCGGCCGGCGGCGTCTCCGAGTACATCTGGACCTACGAGCGAGTGCCCGGCCACCGCTTGGTCCTGCCGTGGACGGCACCCGGACTGCCCGGCGGCCAGGTCCAGCTCGACTTCGTCTTCCAAGAACGCCTCCCGACCCCGCACCGCCCGACCGAGGTCGCAGGCGCCCGCCTGCTGGCCGCAGACCGGGAACTGTCCTTGGCCTGGAAACTCATGTGGCTGAGCTGCGACATGTATCCGCAAGCCAAAGACCTGTACGACGCGGTCCTCCTCGCCGAAAGCTGCGCCCTGCCACTCACCCTCCTGGAGACGGCGCTGCACGAGGCGGACGAGTGGCCGGGTCACCGGAACGAGCCGCTGAACCTCGGCATGGTCGAGAACGCCGTCCGCGAGACCGACTGGATGGGCTTCGACGACGCCCATCCGGACACCGAAGCCGCAAGGCGGGACCTCGGGCCCGTCTGCTGGCCGCCCTCGCTCCGGTGCTCGGGACACCGTAGCCAGGGCCCTTCCGGATCAGGCCGTGGTGCGACGGCGGGCACGGAGCAGTTGTACGTCCCTCATGACGTAGACAGCGGTCATGAGCGCAAAGCTGGCGAGGACGAGCCAGAACGCCGCCACCACCGTCAACGCGTCTCGTTCAACCTCCTGCCTGACCAGTCCCACGATCCCGGCCTTCTCATTGGGCATGCGAGTTCCGCATAACCTGACATGGTGTCAATATCCCGCCAATGTATGCACTTTCGGTATACACCGAGGTCGACAATCCGAGTTGTATGCGGAAGCCGCATACAACGCCGATGTCGAAACCTGCCGAGTTGGTGCCGCCCCTGTCGCCCCCGACATCCTCTGCCGCCGACCTCGCCCGCCCGCGACCCTTCGCACCCTGACCGACACCTCCGCTGCGCCCCCTCACAAGCCTCTGCTGCGTCTGCCCGGGCCGCAGGCCTCGAGGTCTTCGGCGGTTGCTTGAGCTGGGGATGGCCGTTGTCGGTTGCCTGATCGAGAGCCCCCTGCCGCCCAGATCCTGCGCCGGTCCAAGAAGGGCTGGACACGGCCGAACTAAAAGGCTCTGCACGGCACTTGGCACCGTTCGGGAAGGGTGTTGAGGCGTCCATCGTTGGGCAGCGTCGTTCCGGACCAGCAGTGATGGTCTGCGAGGGAGTGTCAGTGAAGAGTCGTCATCTGGTTGTCAGTGGTGTAGCCCGAGCGACCTGGTAGTTCACACTGACAGGTCGTGAGGGGCTGGTGCTGACACGAGTGATGAATAGCCATGTCATTCTCACGCCGACCATCACGCAGGCGTAGAGAGTCCCTGCCGGGCCGACCCGGCAGGGACTCTCTACGCGCGGTGCCGGCGCGCCGCGGCGACCGAGCGCGGACGGCCAGGCCCGCCGGCGGTTCCCCGCCGAGTGGCGGCCCGCCGACGTCGACGGCTGACGCTGGTCGACGATGCCCCGTCCCGCGCCGCCGATATCCGGGCCGCGCTCGGTCCCCGTCCCAGGCGTATGGCGCAGCGCCATGGTGGGGAGAACGGCTGTACGGGTCTCTTGAGGGGGGAAGTGTGGATCGCTGGGAAGTCGAGCGCGCCGTTCAGAAGGGTGTCAGCGACGCCCTCAAGGCCGAGCGGCGGCGACAGGAACGGCAGCGACAGATCCCTACACCTTCCATCTATGAGGGCAGTGGCTTCCCCTGGCACTGGGCCATCTGGGCCGTGGGGCTGACCATTCTCGGGGTGGTCTTGTTCTTCGGCTACCGGTTCGTGACGATGGAGCTCTAAAGGCCATCTGTACCGAGATGAAGCGGCGCTCCCTGAATTTTGGGGAGCGCCGCTTTTTGATGGGTGTTCAGGGTGTATGCGGATCCGGAATGTTGGTATGGGGTTTTGGTGGGGTGTCAGGTTGGGTTTGCGGGTGGGGTTATGAGGTTTCGTCACGTGGGTTTTCAGGGCCGGTATTTGGCACGCCCTCGCACCCTCTTTCCGGGCCGAAACCCAATTCCCCTTCTCGCCGCGACTTTCTCAGTGGTGTAGACCAGCTACCCATCCGGCGTACAAGCTGTGATGGCTCTGGGTTACCGCTCCCTTCGCCTCGGGGGAGGGTGGACACGGTCCTGGTACCCTGCGTAATGTAACTACCAGAGAGCACGATACCGCGACCGGTGAGCCGGCCCCGCAGGGGACGGAATCGAAAACCCCCGGGACACAGCGACCGATCAGCCCTCTGACCAGCCAAAACACCCCCGCAGGGGGTGAGGAGTCACCACCGGCCCCCCACACGGGGCCCACGCTCCCGGTCCAAGCCGGACCACCCCGCAGTCACCGCAGGTGACTGCCCGTCGGGCTACTTCCTCCGGCGCCGCGCAGCGGCGCGGCAGCTTTGGGAGTGACGCAGTCACTCCGCGTCGTGTCTCCGCAGGAGACCGCG
>NZ_JAUPWM010000715.1:0-249 GCF_032436795.1 Streptomyces sp. P9(2023) | reverse complement strand
CAACTCTATATCAAAAGCACCGCTGTTGCGGGTACTGAGATGCTCGGCATATTTATCATTAAATTCCAATGCAAGATCGGTTGAAAGCGCAATTTTAGGGTATAACGAGTCTGCCAGTTTGCGACTATCAGTACCATTAATGGCGCATTGAGTAACTATCTGTTCGTACACCTCGAAATGCCCAGCCGATAAGTAATCCATTAACAGCTGACAAAACTCTACAATTTTATCTTGCGAGGGCATGGTGTG
>NZ_JAUPWM010000714.1:0-249 GCF_032436795.1 Streptomyces sp. P9(2023) | reverse complement strand
CGCCGGCGACCTGACCGTACGAGAAGCCGCTGAGTTGATCAACAACACGCGCGTGCTGCTAGATCTCGCCCAAAACACCGACAGCGATAACCTCACTCGAGACCTACTGTTAGAGTGGAATATTGTCGATAGCCTCGTTACGATTTTGGGAACGCCCGCCGCACGCCCGCAAATTGCTGAAGCCAATAGCATTAGCGTCACGGAAGCCATCATCACGCCTGCTCAATTTGTACAGCTCAATGGGCTTGC
>NZ_JAUPWM010000713.1:0-250 GCF_032436795.1 Streptomyces sp. P9(2023) | reverse complement strand
ATTGCAAGCTAGAGAGACGTGTCATGTGGTTGCAGATTCGTTTTGCAATTGAATGAGTATCATCATCATTTACGAGCCAAAGGCAAAAGGGCACACTCATTTGCTCGAGAATCACGACGTGGACGAGCAGGGCCATCCCAAACAGCAGGTAGGTGGATCGCTCGTCAAAAAGAAACGCGACATCGCCGTATGATCGACAACTGCCACCCACGTGGCGAGACGAAGGGGAACTGCATTTGGGCCTTGCAGA
>NZ_JAUPWM010000712.1:0-250 GCF_032436795.1 Streptomyces sp. P9(2023) | reverse complement strand
CAGATTGATATCCCTACCGCGTTCTGCTTGCAATAATGTAATATATTCATCAACCGGCTCTACATTAATGCCGCTCCAACCTCGTTCGTAGAATGCTTTACTTACCGAATCAATGGTCGGATGCTGGGCTCCTATATCGACATAGAACCCGTTTTCAATATGGCCAAGCGCCCGCCAAAGCATCACATCTTCAAAATTTTGTGCATATGAAACAATGCCCATTTTTCCTCCTAGCAGATTAATGCCAGCA
>NZ_JAUPWM010000711.1:0-250 GCF_032436795.1 Streptomyces sp. P9(2023) | reverse complement strand
AGCAATATTATATATGAAGGTGATCTCTCATCTTTTAGTTCAGATTTTTTCGCAATGCCAGCTTATATATATGAGCCGAGTGAGGGAATAATTCAGTTGGGTTATCTAGAAACAGAAATTATATACGAAGTTTTTAAAAATGGAACTGTATCTTTAAGTCAAAATTCGTCTAGTTATGATTATTCAAATTATACTACTGAATTAAATATTGATGTTCCATTTATAATAGAAGACAGTAGATTTGATGATC
>NZ_JAUPWM010000710.1:0-250 GCF_032436795.1 Streptomyces sp. P9(2023) | reverse complement strand
AGATAGTCGTTTGCCCGCTGAATTTGACCTACACCTTTTTGCAGGCGAAAATACGCTTGCCGTAATGGTGATTCGTTGGTGTGACGGCAGTTACTTAGAAGACCAAGACATGTGGTGGCTCAGTGGTATTTTCCGAGATGTCACCCTACTTTCTAAACCTAAGCACTGCATTGAAGATGTCTTCATTACTCCGGATCTCGACGCATGTTATCGTGATGGTTCTCTGTCTATCGTGACTCACATTTCAGCG
>NZ_JAUPWM010000709.1:0-250 GCF_032436795.1 Streptomyces sp. P9(2023) | reverse complement strand
CGGTGATGTGAAAGAGCTGGGTGCAATTCAAGAAATCTTTGGCGGTCATAGCCCTGCGATTTCTGCAACGAAAGCAATGACGGGGCACGCGTTAGGCGCAGCAGGCGTTCATGAGGCGATTTATTCTACCTTGATGCTGCATCATAATTTTATCGCCCCTAGCATCAATATTGATAATCTTGATCCCGCTGCTGAGGGGTTAGATATTGTTACTCAACTACGTGAACAAGAGCTCAATACCGTCATGTCA
>NZ_JAUPWM010000708.1:0-250 GCF_032436795.1 Streptomyces sp. P9(2023) | reverse complement strand
AAACATTCATGCAAAAGACAGTGTGTATACTATTAATGATTTGAAAGATAATGTACTTTCAAAATATTTTGTTTCATTTTCTTTTAAACCTCTTGCTGTAATAATCATTCGGGTACTGTCTTTCAGCAAATCTCTAAAACATTCTACTTCCGGTTTATAAGCAGCGATGATTTTGGTACCGGGATAAGAAGCTTCATATACTTTAATCTGCTCCTGAATTACCGGCTTAAAACTTTCATCAACACTTATA
>NZ_JAUPWM010000707.1:0-250 GCF_032436795.1 Streptomyces sp. P9(2023) | reverse complement strand
AAATATCCGGGTTCTTAGGATCCTGTGCAATATATCCGCTTTCGCCACCACCAACGGCATAAGCATAACCGATACCGGGTTTAGTAGAATTTGTGCGGGTGGTCATATGACCCCATCCTTCACTGGGCACAGCGATCGTGCTATTATCTTGTTGTGCACCGGCAACATGATAGGGAAAATCTGAAGTAGTGGTAATATGATATAGTTGCGCTGTAGGAAAATCTTCATCCGTCCAACTTAATCCCCCATT
>NZ_JAUPWM010000706.1:0-250 GCF_032436795.1 Streptomyces sp. P9(2023) | reverse complement strand
AAAGGGATCTCGATCTCGTGCTGCTGGATTCAGGGGATCTCACAAGTGACTGGAACATGGTTCTGCCCTCGGGGCCGTGGCGGGAAGGGAAAAAGGCCTTGCGGCGGGCTGATGCCATCCTGCTCAATGTCCCTCAGCAGCGCGAAGAGGAAATGTTTGCCCGGTTGCGGGCCAGGTTCGCATTGGAAAACAAACCTGTTTTCTCCTTCCATTTGGAGACCGTGGGCCTGAAGGGGATGAACGGTTCGGC
>NZ_JAUPWM010000705.1:0-250 GCF_032436795.1 Streptomyces sp. P9(2023) | reverse complement strand
TTAAATTATATAAACCGCCCCCGCGGGGGCGGTTAGTTATTTAATAATTAATAAATTAATAATAATTAAAATAGTCCGTCCCGCCCCCTGCGGGGCGGACCCCGAAGGAGTAATATATATATATATTTTTATTTTTATTTTTATATAATATTTAATAAACATTTTATATTTAATTATATTATTAAAGATATAAATTATAAAAAGGGTAGGAATTTTGATAATAAATAATAAGGAATTCACACTTATATAA
>NZ_JAUPWM010000704.1:0-250 GCF_032436795.1 Streptomyces sp. P9(2023) | reverse complement strand
GGCGAGCCAGTTCCATAACTGACACCCCCCGCTGATGGAACTGGCTCGCCAATCGGGTCTCACTCGACGCACCGTGTACCGGACCCTCAGCCGATGACGGCGGCGGCCTGCGGTCGTGGGAGTCTGAGCGGGACCGGATCAGTGAGCGGGCCGAGGCTCTGATCTGGGCTGAGCTGGCCCGCCATGATGAGCAGGTGCGGCGGATGCTGGATGCTGGGGTGCCGGTGGTTTTGTCGCGCCACCCGGTGGG
>NZ_JAUPWM010000703.1:0-250 GCF_032436795.1 Streptomyces sp. P9(2023) | reverse complement strand
CATAGATACTTTCAAGCCTATTCCTTATCAATGCTTCATTGTCCATTCTCACCGACAGCTTGATTCGACAATCTTCCTTGAAGTCTTGCTCAATGATTTTGGCATCGAAATCTTTGATAATCCGCATGACTTCCCCGAGCAATTCGTATGCAAAGTTAACAATAATTTCAGTATTTACAATTTTTTCTATCACATTGACAATCTCCAAAGCTGAAATAGTCGCATTGCGATAAGCAACAATGAGCCCGCC
>NZ_JAUPWM010000702.1:0-251 GCF_032436795.1 Streptomyces sp. P9(2023) | reverse complement strand
GTTAAACAGTCCTCTCTGGTCAATTGTGTTTTTGCTGGTCTACTGACCGATTCAATAGGGTCAGTTTAGCACCACCTGAGAAAAATGTTAAATGAAAACACAATTGACCAGAGAGGACTGTTTAACATGGAAGAAAAAATCAATCAATGGTTAGCAAATGGCGGCGAACTCTTTGTCGTCCAAGAAGGTGAAGGTGGCATCAAAATCACCGACTACGCCCAATTGAGCCAACTAAAAGTACCGGCAAAATC
>NZ_JAUPWM010000141.1:0-503 GCF_032436795.1 Streptomyces sp. P9(2023) | reverse complement strand
GAATGAGTCGTCTTGAAAGTTTAAAATCAGTCGGCCATCTTGCGTCTGAATGGGATCTATTTTATTGATGCCTGGAACCCGGTGCTTCATCGCCTCAACCATTTGATCAAAGATGTCAGGGTGATTTTCATAAATATTTCTTGCTACTAATTGCAAGTTATCACCTGATATAGAGAGATGCTCGAATTCTCCAATGGCCTCTTTGCTACCACGAGCCAAATTGATATGAAAATCTGAAACATGCCAGTTTTCTATTAGTTGACGAAATGCATTGGCTGCTTTAAATCGTTCGAATTGTCCTAAGCCTTTAATTGCCAATGCATCTTTGCCAACATTTTGCTGCTCCCTTTGAAGTTCTTCATCTTGCTTGTCGAAATCTTCTTCATTTGTGATGGCGTAGCCCACGCCGCCTGAAAAATCCAGGAAGTGATAAGGTGATCCATAGCGGCCACGTTTGTAACGAAGCACTTCACGCCTCACTGTCACCTGTCGATTTTCCATTC
>NZ_JAUPWM010000701.1:0-251 GCF_032436795.1 Streptomyces sp. P9(2023) | reverse complement strand
CCGAAAAATTGCCAAATCTTTATACTTGAATGGTGAGAAAAGACAGCTGGTAGGGAAAGTATTATAAAACATAGATTGCTAAGCAATCTTCATAAAATCAGATTAACAAAACAACCCAGCCTGAAAATTAATAGCGTTAAAAAGTTAGTGTTTGAGAAAGTAATTCTTGTTTAACTAATTACAAGGCATCCCTTAGCTTTTAATTTCTCAATTTGATGGGTAGGTACAGGATTACCAGTTACATTTACAAA
>NZ_JAUPWM010000700.1:0-251 GCF_032436795.1 Streptomyces sp. P9(2023) | reverse complement strand
GCAAGGTGGTAGTGCCATATTTTCTATCTCCGCAGGGTTCCAAGCAGACACAATATGACGGCGACCGAACGGGTCTTTCTTGATACCTTCAAGAACAGTCTTGAACTGGTCAATTGTCTCTCCATCAGGAGAAGGCCAGCTACGCCACTGCTTGCCATAAACCGGACCAAGCTCACCGTTCTCATCGGCCCACTCATCCCAGATCGTCACCCCATGCTTATGAAGGTAATCGATATTGGTTAGTCCCTTAA
>NZ_JAUPWM010000140.1:0-503 GCF_032436795.1 Streptomyces sp. P9(2023) | reverse complement strand
TGACCATGGGCGCGCCGATCTCAGACGCGATGGCAATAAGCGATGAGGACATCAAAAACTCCGAAGAAAATTGGCGACCGAAGGCGCGCGGTCAGTCAGTTTTGCGGCAATCGCATCGCGGTAGGTCCAGCCAAGCCACCCCAGCCACAGCAGACCCGGCACGGCGAGCAGCCAGACGGAAGACCCCAGCGCCCAGTCATCGACCCCGGCCAGCACCCCGCCGGCCCCGGCAAAGCCCGCTGCCGCAGGCGCTTTCGCCCGCGCATCAAGCGCCCGTTGAAGGGTGGACAGCGTGGCGCGCCCGATGATGCCATCCTGCGTCAGCCCGTAATCGCGCTGGAAGGCGATGACGGCCGCGCGACGAACGGTCCCTGTGTCGTGCCCCGGCGCAAAGCCCAGACGCGCCAGAGCTGCGCGCACCTCTTCTTGTTCCGTGGGGGTCATGACCAGCGCCCAGGAGGCGATGCGGAAATCCGTGCCCGCCGCCGGGGCGGGCGCCGACG
>NZ_JAUPWM010000699.1:0-251 GCF_032436795.1 Streptomyces sp. P9(2023) | reverse complement strand
GCCTTTACAGCATGGATGGCGACCGCGCGCCGCTGGCCGATTTGGCCGAACTTGCTGACGTGCATGGATTTTTGGTCGTGGATGAGGCCCATGCCACCGGTGTTTTTGGCCCGCAGGGGCGCGGACTGGCGCATGATCTGGAAGGCCGGGACAATGTGCTGACGCTGCACACGCTTGGCAAGGCGCTGGGTGGGTCGGGCGCGCTGATCTGCGGACCGAAGCTGTTGCGGGACTTCATGGTCAACCGCAGC